>JAKAEG010000144.1 GCA_021819985.1 Nitrospirota bacterium
TTTGGATTTTGAATTTGTGCAAAAAACCTCGCAGTATATGAATAATCTTACAGGTTATTTTTGCCTATAATTTACCACAATTCAGGAATTTTTTAAACTTTTGATATTACTGCTGCCGTGTTGCCTAGTGTAGTGTCCCTAACAGTTCTTTACATTTGGTTCAGGAATGTTTTGGGCCGTCATTGCAGTGCATGCGCCCGATTTTATCTTGATAAAGACTGGCCAATTTATAAAAACGTCAAAATGGATGCCCGATTAAGACACTCGGGCATGACGGCCTTAGAGATGCTTATGTTTCTAAACCTACTTGAAACTGTTATGTAAAGCTATTTACCAGACAGGACACTGGGACCTAAAAAACGGGGCCGTAAAACGGCCCCGCTGGTCTGGTACAGACTGAATTCGTTCCGGACTTAAATATCGTAGTAGAGGAAGAACTCATAAGGATGCGGGCGGAGCCTGAGGGCGTCCACCTCGTTTTTCCTCTTGTAGGACATCCATGTCTCGAGTGCGTCTTCGGTGAAGACGCCGCCCTTAAGAAGGAATTTATGGTCTTTCTCCAGGTTATCAAGCGCCTTGTCAAGCGCGCCCGGCATCTGGGGCACTTTGGCAAGCTCAGCCTTTGACATCTCGAAGATGTCCTTGTCAAGCGAAGCGCCCGGCTCGATCTTGTTCTCGATGCCGTCAAGTCCCGCCATGAGCATGGCTGCGAAAGCCAGGTACGGGTTGCAGGACGGGTCAGGGAACCTCACCTCTACCCTCTTGGCCTTCGGCGAATCCGAGTACATGGGTATTCTTACAGCGGCGGACCTGTTTCTTGCCGAGTAGGCCAGGTTCACCGGCGCCTCATATCCCGGCACCAGCCTTTTGTAGGAGTTCGTGGTCGGGTTGGTGAGGGCCGCGAGGGCCTGGGCATGCTTCAGTATGCCGCCTATGTAATAGAGGGCCATTTTGCTTAAACCGGCGTATTCCTTTCCGGCAAAGAGGGGCTTGTCGCCCTTCCAGAGGCTCTGGTGTACATGCATACCGGAGCCGTTGTCGCCGAATATCGGTTTCGGCATGAAAGTGGCCGTCTTGCCGTTTCTGACCGCGACATTCTTTATTATGTATTTGAAGAGCATGAGGTTGTCGGCCATGTTCACGAGGGGAGAGAAGCGCATATCGATCTCGCCCTGACCTGCGGTGGCTACCTCATGGTGCTGTGCTTCTATATGAAGTCCGCACTGCTGCATAACGGCCACCATCTCCGCCCTCAGGTCTTCCTGGCTGTCAGTCGGTGGCACGGGGAAATATCCTTCCTTGTGCCTGGGCTTGTATCCCAGGTTGGGGCATTCCTCCCTGCCAGAGTTCCAGATGCCCTCGATGGAGTCGATAAAGTAAAAACCGCTGTGGGCGTTCTGGTCGAACCGGATGTCGTCAAATATGAAAAACTCTGCTTCGGGTCCGAAATAGGCCGTGTCGGCAATGCCGGTGGACTTCAGGTACTGCTCCGCCTTTTTGGCCACGTACCTGGGGTCTCTCGTGTAAGGCTCTTTCGTGACAGGGTCGATGATGTTGCAGACCATGCTTAAAGTGGGATATTTCCTGAACGGGTCCAGTATTGCTGTGTCGGGGTCCGGCACGATAAGCATGTCGGAGGCATGTATTGCCTGCCATCCCCTTATCGAGGAGCCGTCAAATCCAAGCCCGTTGACGAAAGTCTTTTCATCGATCTCGCCAACCGGCACCGAAAAATGCTGCCATACACCGGGGAAATCAATGAACTTGAGGTCGCACAGCATGACCTTGTTCTTCTTTGCGAAATCCAAAACTTCCTTTGGCGTCATACTCTTCTTTTCCTCCAGATTTATTTTGAATGTCAGGCGATAATAGTGCCCTGTTTAATGCTTACGCACTTCACGGCAATCAATTGCCGTAGTATAGAAAAAGCCTTTTGAGAGTGTCAAGCGAAAAATCCTTTAATTGCCGATGCATAAGACGCTCTTTATAAGGAGGCCCGGAGACGGAAAGGCCACCCGGTTCTCATTTTTTATTTTCCACGGTATACCGCACCCGTCCGGACCCCCTGGACGTTTTGCCTATTATAAATGAGTCATAACCGGCCTTATTAAGTGCCGATAACGCTTCTTTCGCGTCCGCAGGCGGGGTGACGACCACGTAACCGATGCCCATATTGAACGTCTTTTTCATTTCCGCCTCCGGGACCCCTCCGGATCTCTGGATCAGGCGGAACACGGGAGGGACCGGCCACGAGCCTTCCTCCACCACCGCGTCGATATTTTCAGGCAGTATCCTGTTCAGATTTCCGGGTATGCCGCCCCCGGTTATATGTGCCATCCCTTTTACGGCGGCTTTGCCTTTTATGGCGTTATAGGCCTTCACATATATCTTTGTAGGGGTCAGCAGTTCCTGGGCGACGGTGCGGCCGGCCAGCTCCGGAATTTTTGAGCCGAGGGGAAACCCGGCCGTCTCAAGCAGGGCCTTCCTGGCCAGCGAATAACCGTTAGAGTGCAGCCCCGAGGAGGCAAGCCCTATAAGAATGTCTCCGGGTTTTATTGTGGAGCCGTCGATTATCCCGCTTTTTTCCACGACGCCCACGGCAAAGCCCGCCAGGTCGTATTCCCCTTCCTGGTAGAAATCGGGCAGCTCGGCTGTCTCTCCTCCGGTAAGCGCGCAGCCGGCCTGCTTGCAGCCTTTTGCAATGCCCCCGATCACCGTGGCGGCCTTCACGGCATCCAGTTTCCCCGTCGCGAAATAATCCAGGAAAAAAAGCGGCTCGGCCCCTGAGGTAAGGATATCGTTTACGCACATGGCGACAAGGTCGATCCCCACGGTGCCGTGCCTGCCGGTCATGAAAGCTATCTTCAGTTTTGTGCCAACCCCGTCAGTGCCGCTCACAAGCACGGGTTCCCTGTATTTTTTCGTATCCAGGCCGAACAGCGCGCCAAACAGGCCTATCCCCTTCAGGACTTCCTTACGGCTTGTCTTTTTGGCCATAGGGGAGATCAGCTCGACGAGCTTCTCGCCTTCTTTTATATCCACACCCGATTTCTTATAAGTGAGTCCCAAAAATTAAACCTCCCGGACGGAAATTTTTTAAAATAAAATTTTTAAAAACCAAATTAAAAGCAAAAAGCCTAAGAAATTATTTTGCATGAAAGAAAGAATGCAGGCAAGCATTTTTCTGCCGGATTTTTTGCCGATGCGAGTACTGGGCATGCATTCAAGGGAAACGGCGTTACCCAAAATGATACAATTGGATATGGAAAAAAGCTCAAAAAACCGGAAACTGATACTGGTCACCAATGACGACGGCGTACATTCTCCGGGGATCAAAGCCCTTTTAGAAAGTATGGAAGACGTGGGAGATGCCGTCGTTGTGGCGCCGGACAGGGAGCGCTCCGCCGTAAGCCATGCGCTTACGCTGCACAGGCCGCTCAGGGTCGAACGCATCAGGGACAACGTGTACAGCGTAAACGGCACTCCCACCGACTGTGTCGCCATAGGCGCTCAAAAGATACTCCCAAGAAAACCAGATCTGATAGTGTCGGGCATAAACAGGGGGGCAAACCTGGGGGACGACATATCTTATTCCGGCACCGTTTCGGCCGCAATAGAGGGTACTATCATGGGGATAAGCTCCCTGGCCTTTTCCCTAATGCTGGAGTTTCCGTCAGGAGGGGCGAAGGGGCCGGATGGGCCGCGCCACTTCGAAACGGCCGGCAAATACGCGGCGCAGGTTGCGTCCTTTGTTTTAAATAACGGCTTGCCGTATGACACCCTTTTGAACGTGAACGTCCCCAATTACCCGCATGAGGACGTTAAAGGGGTAAGGTTCACAAGGCAGTCAAAACGGGTATATGACGGCTCCATTCAGGAAACCAGGTCCCCATGGGGCGAGTTGTGCTACTGGATCGGCGGCGGCACGCCCATCTGGGAGCGCGGCCCTGACACCGACATGGACACCGTTATGGAAGGGTATGTATCGATAACTCCGATACACCTCGATTTTACGAACAACGCCGCCATAGACTGGCTTAAAGGCAAGTGGAACGGCCATGCCTGATGCCTTCGAGCAGCTCAGGCGGCGCATGGTCGAAACCCAGATCATACCCAGAGGCGTAAGGGAAAAAAGGGTGATAGAGGCTATGGTGAAAGTCCCCAGGCACCGCTTCGTTGCCGATGAGGCTGCCCCGATGGCGTATAGTGACATGGCCCTCCCCTCGTCTGAAGGGCAGACGATCTCCCAGCCTTATATGGTGGCGCTGATGAGCGAGCTTCTGGAACTGAAAGGAGACGAAAAGGTGCTCGAGATAGGCACCGGCTCCGGGTACCAGACGGCGGTCCTTGCCGAACTTGCCGCGCAGGTCTATACGATCGAATTTTTTAACGGCCTTTCCGAAATGGCGGAAAAGACACTTGGCGAACTTGGTTATGAAAATATACATTTCCTGGTAGGAGACGGCTCCAAAGGGTGGCCTGAGGCCGCGCCTTTCCAGGGCATAATCGTGACCGCCGCGGCCCCGGAAATCCCTCCGCCGCTTTTTAAACAGCTTGCCGAAGGCGGAAACATCGTTATCCCTGTTGGGGCAAGAGACTCGCAAAGACTAATCAAAGGCAAAAAACATAATGGCAGGCTGATAGAGGAAGAACACACCTTCTGCTCCTTCGTCCCCCTTTTGGGAGAGTACGGGTTTTAGGGAGCATTCAATATTAATCTTAGTTTCCCCTCCCGTCATTCACCCTTCCCCTTCTGCCCAAATATCTCATAAATGATAAGCCGCAATTACCCGGCGGCGGTATTTAATTTGACACTCACCAGGTTTTAACATAGCATTTAATCGGATAGAATTGAAAAATCCGCGTCAAAGGAGGTCCGAAAACCCATGCCAACCATTGTGGTCGATGAAGAGGAAAAAGAGGTCCTTAAACACGCGCTGGAGATATATCTTTCCGATCTGAGGGAAGAGATATACAAGACGGAAAGCCACGAAACCAAACCCCCGCTAAAAAGGGAAGAACTCATTCTAAAGGAACTTATAAAAAGAGTGGGGACAAGTAATTAAAAAAACTATTTCTCCTATTTAAGGATAAGTAAGCTGCACTCTCAGGACGGAAGAGCACCTTCCGTCTTTTTCGTTTATATCCATGACAAAGGCCGACAGCAGCACAGGCCCTGAGGGTATTTCGAACCTCGTTGGCATCTGGGTAAGGAACTTTTCCACTATCTGCTCTTTCCGCACTCCGATAACCGATTCGGCAGGCCCGGTCATCCCGGCATCGGTTATATAGGCGGTGCCGCCTGGCAGGATCTTTTCGTCCGCCGTCTGTATATGGGTGTGCGTTCCGATAACGGCGCTCACCTTGCCGTCCAGGAAATAACCAAGCGCAACCTTCTCCGAGGTCGCTTCCGCGTGGAAATCCACGATTATATTTGGCGTGCGTTCGCGGATACGTTTTATTTCGGCCTCCGCGGTCCTGAAAGGACAGTCTATGGCGGGCATGAAGACCCGTCCCTGAAGGTTCATCACGGCGATAGATCTGCCGCCGGGCAGTGGATAGACGCCGCTGCCGAAACCGGGGACGCCTGGCGGGTAATTGAGCGGCCTGAGCAGCCTGTCTTCCTTTGAGATGACGGGGATTATGTCTTTTTTGTCCCAGATATGGTTGCCGCTCGTGATCACGCCAACCCCGAAGGACAATATCTCTTTTACGGTATCGCCGGTTATGCCGAAGCCGCCGGACGCGTTCTCGCCGTTGGCGATAACGAAATCGATCTTGTGCCTTTCAATAATTCTGGGCAGGAGGACCTTGACTGCTGTCCGGCCCGGCCTGCCCACAATATCCCCTATGAAAAGAACTTTTAAATTCAATTCAATTCAATTAAACCCGCATTTTGCCTATTTGGCATAATCTACAAACCTGTTTTCTCTTATGACGGTCACCTTTATCTGGCCGGGATAGGACATCTCGGCCTCGATCTTTTTGGCCAGGTCCTTTGACAATAGCCAGGACGCCTCGTCGGTGACTTCCTCTGGTTTCACTATTATGCGCACTTCGCGGCCGGCCTGAATGGCGTAGCATTTCTCGACACCCTTGTAAGACATGGCCAGGTCTTCGAGCTTGCCAAGCCTTTTCAGGTAATTTTCAATGCTTTCGCTCCTCACACCAGGTCTGGCTGCCGAGATCGCGTCCGCCGCCGAAACAAGAGCGCCCTCAACTGTTTTGGACTCTCCTTCATGATGGGACAAGATGGCGTCCACGACAAATTCGGATTCCCCGTATTTCCTTGCCAGGTTGGCACCGATCTCCGGATGCGGGCCCTCGACCTCATGGTCTACCGCCTTGCCCAGATCGTGCAGGAGCCCGGCCCGTTTTGCGAGTTTTACGTCAACGCCCAGTTCCGCTGCCATGATGCCGGCAAAATAGGCCACCTCGCGCGAGTGCTGCAGCACGTTCTGCCCGTACGATGTGCGGTATTTAAGCCTTCCAAGGAGTTTTATGACTTCGGGATGTATTCCTGAGAGCCCCAGGTCGAATACAGCCTTTTCCCCTTCCTCCCTGATGGTGTTTTCCACTTCTTTCCTGGTCTTTTCGACTATCTCTTCGATACGCGCCGGGTGTATCCGTCCGTCCGCGATGAGCCTTTCCAGCGCCAGCCTGGCCACTTCTCTGCGGACAGGGTTGAATGTGGAGAGGATTATGGTCTCGGGCGTGTCGTCCACGATAAGGTCCACGCCGGTTGCGGCCTCGAGGGCCCTGATGTTTCTGCCTTCACGGCCTATGATCCTGCCCTTCATATCGTCACTGGGCAGGCTTACGGCCGAAACTGTCGCATCGGTCACGTAATCGCTCGCGTAACGCTGCACGGCAAGGCCTATTATCTCTTTTGCCTTTTTCTCGGCTGATTCGCGGGCCTCTTCCTCTATCTGCTTGGCGAGCTTGGCGGACTCGAAACGTGACTCATCGTCCACCCTTTTAAGAAGTTCCGCCTTCGCGTCGTCCTTGCTAAGGCCAGAGATCTGCTCCAAAAGGACCTTCTGATGAGCTATCGCCTCATCCGCCTGTTTTTCCTTGCCCTGAAGGGCGCGGTCCCTTGTGGAAAATTCTTTTTCCCTGCGGCCGAAATCATGCTCCCTGCGCTCCAGCTGATCCTGCTTCCTGTCCAGAGTCTCTTCCCTGGTCCTCAGCCTTTTTTCAAGCTGCTGGAGTTCTCCCCTCCTGTCCTTAAACTCCTTTTCGGACTCGGTACGGGCCTGGTAAAGGACACCTTTTGCTTCATACGAAGCGTCTTTTTTTATTCTATCGGCTTCGTCTTTTGCCGCCGTGACAAGGCTTTCCGCCTCTTTCCTGATATTTTCCGATTTCCGGTTCAGGGAGAACCTGTAAGCAATGCCAATGGCTGCGCCAACGGCTACGGAAATAATTACGTAGAGAGCCTGACTCATCAAAACTCCCTCCTCTCCTGTATATGTATAGGGAGCCGGACGAATCAGCTATGGGTAAGAAAGGGCCTTCGGCTATTTTACCCGGGAGACCCGGGAACTTGCCTGAGAGGGAACTTTTTGCATAATTTATCTTTAAATACAGCCATTTCCCCCTCTATACCGAAGACATTTTCATCCAAAGCCATAAATAAAACCCGCCCTGCCGTGCAAGCAAACGCGTTAGATCCACTCATTCTAAATGGGTGCCCCAAGGGAGACATCAGGCTTTCTCCTCTGTGGAAGACTTGCACACCGTACCCCCTAATCCAGCTCCCTAAAGATCTAACTTGGTGGATTAACATCACTGCTCGTCACGTACAGGGCAGGCTTCAAATTTGTCCAACCCCTTTGTCCTTTTATAGCAGAAAACGGCCCTTTTTGGCAATCATTTTTGTAAATTGGCTGAATACGGCAGACAGTCTTTTTATTCCCTTCGGGAATCGAATGTAAGGACTTTTTTGATTAATTTGTATTCGCTCGCTCTCACGCTTGCTATCCATTTTCTGCATTGTTTTTAAAGCGTTATTTATGTTAATTTTGAGTCTATGGTTAAAAACGACAGATGGATAAAGGAGATGGCCCAAAAGGGGATGATAGAACCCTTCGCCGACAGAATGCTTGTAAAAACGGGTATTAGATCG
>JAKAEG010000145.1 GCA_021819985.1 Nitrospirota bacterium
CGCGCTCACCCGGATTTTTGTCCCTGAAATACTGGCTGGAAAGAAATCTTAGCGCGCCCGGCATGGGGAATTTGGGGTAATTGCCGAAACCGCCGTTTTGCGGGTCGAACTCCCTGAGCATCTCCATCGTGGCGGTCTCAAGGGATGCCCTGTCTGGCTCTGCTTTTTCGGCAGGTCCCCGTTTTTCGATCGAAGCCTGTTTCAGGTGCTCTATAACCCGGTCTGAATACTCATAAGCCTTGTCCTTGTTCTGGGAATAGAACTGGGCAACTTCCGCGAGCACTTTTTTGAACGCCGGTCTTCCCATTGAGTCCACCGGGGGGAAATACGTGCCTCCGTAAAACGGCTTTCCCTCCGGGGTTAGGAAAATACTTAGCGGCCAGCCGCCTCCATGACCCATTGCGGCAAGGGCCTCCTGGTAGCGCCTGTCTATATCCGGGCGCAGGTCCCGGTCTATTTTCACGCAGATGAAATCTTTATTTAATATGTCCGCTACCTCCGGGTCTTCGAAGCTTTCGGCGGCCTGCACATGGCACCAGTGGCACCAGCCCGCACCGGAGCTTAGGAAAACGGCCTTGCCCTCCTCTTTCGCATTGCTGAACGCCTCATCGCACCATGGCATCCAGTTTATCTTCTGCTTCGCCGCCATCCGGAGATACGGGCTCTTCTCGTCGCTCAGTTGTCTCATTAAAAAAATCCCCCTTTTGAAGAATTATAACACCCGGCTCCTCCTGTATCATTAAAACGATTTTCTTAATCAATAGTATCTGCAGATTTCGGCTTAATTCGTCATGCCCGAGGACCTTAATCGGGCATCCATTTTAAACATCAACGTGGATTCCCGCTTAAGACGTGCGGGAATGACGGCAAAAGAGAAGTAATTTGACCCGCCCTCTTCTTTTATGTTTAAATAATGAAATCCTTTAATTTAACCCCGAGAGGTTAACAAGGTAGGAGACACGTGAAAAAGCCGACAACTATATCTTGCCAAGCGGACCTTCCCCAGGGGGAAGGTTTTTTTGTGCCGTCTAATATAAAATCCTGGACGCAAAAAGGTCAAAAGGAACAAAAACAAAAATGACAAAACAGCTCTTGGACAGCAAAGAGATAGACCGGAGCCTGACCAGGATAAGCCACGAGATCATCGAGAAGAACAAGGGCGCGGAAGGCCTTTGCCTGATAGGCATCCAGCGCGGAGGCGTCCACCTGGCCGAAAGGATCGCAAACAAGATAAAGAACACCGAAGGGGCCGATATACCGGTGGGCTCGCTGGACATATCCTTTTACCGGGATGACTTCAGGATACGCCAGCCCTCGGTCATTGGCCGCACCGATATGCCCTTCGATGTCGAGGGCAAAAAGGTCGTTATAGTGGACGACGTCTTTTTCACCGGAAGGTCCATCAGGGCCGCCCTGGACGCCATAATGGACATGGGCAGGCCCGCGCTCGTTCAGCTTGCGGTGCTTGTGGACCGGGGGCACAGGGAACTGCCCATAAGGGCCGATTACGCCGGAAAAAACATCCCCACCTCCAGGGAAAACGAACGCGTGGAGGTGCTCCTTGAAGAGGACGGACACGAGGACAGCGTGATACTTACCCCTGTTACGGGAGAGGGCAGATCTGCCGGAGAGCCGGAGGGGGAAGTAAATAATGGCTAGCGTAAAGCACCTGCTTGGGATAAAGGAGCTGTCCGCCCAGGAAATTATGCTTTACCTGAACTCCGCTGGTTCATTCAAGGACATCTTAAAGAGGGACATAAAAAAGGTCCCCGCGCTCAGAGGCAGGACTGTTGTAAACCTCTTCCTTGAGCCTTCAACGCGCACAAGGACATCCTTCGAGCTTGCCGCAAAGAGGCTGTCAACAGACGTAATAAATTTTTCGGCCCCCTCTAGCAGCATACTCAAGGGCGAAAGTCTTCTTGATACCGCTTTAACCGTAGAGGCACTTGGCGCTGATATCATAATAATCAGGCACTCGTCCTCGGGCGCGCCCCATATGCTCTCAAGGCACATCAAGGCCCATCTGATAAACGCGGGGGACGGCACGAACGAGCACCCCACACAGGCGCTCCTGGACGCCTTCACGATAAAAGAGAAAAAAGGCGGGTTCGAGGGCCTGAAAGTGGCAATTGTGGGAGACATAATCCACAGCAGGGTTGCCAAGTCGAACATATACTGCCTTAAAAAGCTGGGGGCGGACGTAAGGCTTGTAGGACCGGCAACGCTTCTGCCGGAAGAATTCAGGGAGCTTGGCGTAAGCACCACGACCAGCATGGATGAAGGCCTCGAAGAGGCGGACGTGATAATGATGCTGAGGCTTCAGCTCGAGCGCCAGGGGAAAGGATTTTTCCCCACGACGGCCGAATATTTCAGGCAATGGGGGCTTTCAAAGAAGAGGCTGGAAACCGCGAAACCGGATGCCATAGTGATGCATCCAGGCCCCATGAACAGGGGGATAGAGATAGCCTCGGCGGTCGCCGACGGAGATAACTCAGTGATACTGGAACAGGTGACAAACGGGCTTGCCGTCAGGATGGCTGTCATGTATCACCTGGATGAGAGGAAAGAGCAATGAGAATACTCATCACAGGCGGACACGTGATAGACCCGTCACAGGAATTTGCCGGAAGGGCGGATATCCTTATAGAAGACGGCCGTATAAAGACATTCGCAAAAGAAAAAAAATTGAGGAATAATCAGGCCCAGGTAATAGATGCCGAAGGGCATTGGCTCATCCCCGGACTCATAGACATGCACACTCACCTGCGGGAGCCCGGCTTCGAGAACAAAGAGACCATAAAAACAGGCACATTGGCCGCACTGCGCGGAGGCTTCACTACCGTATGCGCCATGCCCAACACCAACCCGGTAAACGACAACCCGGGCGTGACCGAGTTCATATTGAAAAAGGCCAGAGCGGAGGGACACGCGAGAGTGCTGCCCATAGGGGCGGTCACGAAAGGACAGATGGGCGAGGAGCTTGCCCCTTTATATATGATGCGGGAGGCAGGCTGTATAGCATTCTCTGACGACGGCAGGCCGGTGGCTAACCCTCTCATCATGAGAAGGGCACTCGAATACGCAAAAGGACTGGACGCTCTCATTATCTCCCATGCTGAGGACCCTGTGTTGTCTGACGGAGGGGTCATGAATGAGGGGCTGCTTTCGGCAACGATGGGACTCAAGGGCTCTCCGGCAATCGCTGAAGAGGTGATGATATACAGGGACATCGCCCTGTCGGAGCTTACAGGCGGACGCGTGCATATCGCCCATGTCTCGACGCTTGGAGGCGTAAGGGTGATAAGGCAGGCCAAGGAACGAGGCATTGCGGTCACCGCCGAGACATGCCCTCATTATTTCAGCCTCACCCAGGATGCCGTTTGCGGCTTTAACACGAGCGCCAAGGTAAACCCACCGTTAAGGACCCGAAGGGACATAGAAGCGATAAAGGAAGGCCTTAAGGACGGCACGATAGACATCATAGCTACGGACCATGCCCCCCACGGCAGGGCGGAAAAGATGTCTAGACAGTTCGATGACGCGCCGTCCGGAATATCGGGGCTTGAGACCGCTCTTTCATTGTCTTTGGCCCTTGTGGAGGAAGGCGTGCTTACGGAAATGGAATTGATAAGGAAACTCACCCAGACCCCCGCAAGGATTCTCCGGGTAGACGGCGGCACGCTAAAGGAAGGCATGCCCGCGGAGCTGGCGATAGTGGACCCGCAGAGGCGATCCGTACTTAAGGCTGCCCATCTCAAATCTTTGGGGCAAAACACTCCATTTGACGGAATGGAGATGAAAGGCGCGGTCATCAAAACTTTTTTTGGAGAGAAGATAATGGAATGGGGACAGGAATGAGACGGGAAAAGGCCCTGCTTGTCCTCAAGGACGGCCTTGTGTTTGAAGGCTGGTCTTTTGGCGCTGCCGGCCAGGCCATAGGCGAGGTGGTATTCAATACATCCATGACCGGCTATCAGGAGATCCTTACGGACCCGTCCTATAAAGGGCAGCTCGTCACAATGACCTATACCCAGATAGGCAATTACGGCGTCAACATGGAGGACCCCGAATCGGAAAAACTTTACGCCCAGGGGTTCATAGTAAAGGAATACATGCCCATGAGGAGCAACTGGCGCTCCCATGCCCCTTTGGGGGCGTACCTGAAAGAAAACGGGATACCCGCGATTGAGGGGATAGATACGAGGGCGCTCACACGCCACCTGAGGGAAAAGGGCGCGCAGACGGGCATAATCTCAACTACTGAATCAGACCCTCTGAAACTGCTTGAAAAGTGCCAGGCCTATCCCTCCATCGATGCGTTTGATTTCGTGAAAGAGGTCTCGACGAGAGAGCTTTACACCTGGCGGCAGGATCTCTGGCGCTGGCCCGAAGGGCTTCAGTATGCAAAGGAAGAAAGCAATAAGAAAAATAAAAAAATAGTGGCTTACGATTTCGGCATTAAATTCAATATCCTGAGGAGCCTTGTACATGCGGGTTTCGAGGTGACCGTGGTGCCGGCGCTGACTGCCGCCGAGGAGGTCCTTGAGATGGACCCTGACGGCGTGGTCCTGAGCAACGGCCCCGGAGACCCCAGGACAACGACCTACGCGGTCGAAAACGCAAAAAAACTCATAGGCAAAAAGCCGGTTTTGGGTATATGCCTTGGCCACCAGATACTTGGGCTTGCGCTTGGCGGAGAGATATACAAATTGAAATTCGGACACCACGGGGGAAACCATCCGGTCATGGACCTCGTTAACGGCAAAGTGGAGATTACCTCCCAGAACCATAACTACTGCGTGGATATAAAGAGCATGAAAGGGAAAGTGCGGCTTACCCACAAAAACCTTTACGACGGCACGGAAGAGGGAATGGAGCACACGGAGCTTCCGGTTATTTCCGTGCAGCACCATCCGGAGGCCGGCCCCGGCCCGAATGACGCCTCGCATATCTTCAGGCGGTTCAGGAAGCTTTTGGACCGGTGAATGACGCGATAAATAAAAAAATGAAAACAGAGGGCGAGGATTTCAAGTTTGATATCGAAGGCGATGATCTTAAATTTTGGACTTTCTCTTACAGGGCCGACAAAGGAAGCGTGCTTTCGCCCATGATATACAGTCATGAGCTTTCGGCCATGCTTGCTTCCGCCCTCCCGGCCGCGGCCGCTTTTTTAATTGTGAAAGCGGGCCTCATCCGTTATGCTGCCGCTCTTGCGGCCTATGCTCTGGGGTTTTATTTTTTCAGGACCTTTGTTTTCAAGAAAAGATATCTTTCCTTTTCAATTAACAAAAAAACAGGCGAGGTCTTCCTGAATATTCCATTTACGGCAAACAAGACGTTCAGGACAGATGAGATAGAAAAAATTGAAGCGAAGACGGAGACCTTCCTTCCTGAAAACGCGGAAGGGCTTAAGCAGGTGGAAAAGATAGCGCTTCATCACCATACGGTGCTTCCGGAGCTGGACAAGCCCGTGGATTTCTTTTCCGTTCGGGTCCGCTTGAAAAACGGCGCTGACCACATTATTTATTCGGGGCGGAAACCGGAAACAGCGGCAGATATCACAATCAAGATAAAGGAGTTTTTAAGTTTAAACGTGATTGAAAATGCCTAAAAGAACGGATATAGAGAAGATACTCATAATAGGCTCGGGGCCCATCGTGATCGGGCAGGCATGCGAGTTCGACTACTCCGGCACACAGGCCTGCAAGGCCCTGAAAGAGGAAGGCTATAAAGTGGTTCTGGTAAATTCCAACCCTGCCACCATAATGACCGACCCGGAGATAGCGGACGCCACCTACATAGAGCCGCTTACGGCCGAGGTGCTGGAAAAGATACTGGAAAAAGAAAGGCCCCAGGCCATTCTGCCTACCATGGGCGGACAGACCGCTCTTAATTTATCGGTGGAATTGGCTGAAAAAGGCGTGCTGGACAGGCTTGGCATAGAGCTGATAGGCGCAAGGATAGATTCGATAAAAAAGGCCGAGGACAGAGACCTTTTCCGTACCGCGATGAAGAACATAGGCCTCGAAGTACCAAAGAGCGCCATCGTGTTCAGCGTGGAAGAAGGGATGAAGGAGGTCGAGCATATAGGGTTTCCGGCCATTTTGCGCCCGGCCTTCACCCTTGGGGGCACGGGCGGGGGCATCGCTTACAACATGGAGGAATATCAGGAACTCCTGGACAAAGGCCTGAAACTGTCCCTCAATCACCAGGTGCTTGTGGAGGAATCCGCCCTGGGCTGGAAAGAGTTTGAGCTTGAGGTGATGAGGGACACAGAGGACAACGTCGTCATCATATGCTCAATAGAGAACCTGGACCCAATGGGCGTGCACACCGGAGACTCCATCACCGTGGCCCCGGCGCAGACGCTTACGGATAAGGAATACCAGAGGATGCGCGACGCCTCGATCGCCATAATCAGGGAGATAGGCGTTGATACCGGAGGCAGCAATATCCAGTTTGCCCTTCACCCGGAAACGGGAAGGATGACCGTCATAGAGATGAACCCCAGGGTGTCAAGGAGTTCGGCCCTGGCCAGCAAGGCAACCGGGTTCCCTATTGCGAAGATCGCCGCAAAGCTTGCCGTAGGCCTTTCCCTGAACGAGATACCAAACAGCATAACCAGGGAAACGCCGGCCTCTTTCGAGCCCACGATAGACTACGTGGTCACGAAAATACCCCGCTTCGCTTTCGAGAAATTCCCGGAGGCGGACCCCACGCTGACCACCCAGATGAAATCGGTGGGAGAGGTCATGGCGATAGGGCGTACCTTCAAGGAATCTCTCCAAAAAGCGATCAGGAGTCTTGAGACGGAAAATTACGGGTTCGAGCCCGTACAGATAGATGAAGAGGAGCTTGTCTCAAGGCTGAAAAAACCAAACCCGAAGCGCCTTCGGGCTCTTGGGCAGGCATTGAGGCAGGGATGGAGCACCGATAGATTGTACGACCTTACGAAGATAGACCCCTGGTTCATCGAAAATATCAGGCAGATAATCGAGGCTGAAGGGGAAATTTCAGGGCTGGCTTCTATTGATTCCCTGGACAAGGAAACCCTCCATGAGCTGAAAGGCATGGGTTTTTCGGACAAGCGGATCGGCTCTCTCCTGAAAGCGCCCGAGGACATCATCAGAAAAACACGGAAAGATATGGGAATGAGGGCGGTTTATAAAATGGTGGACACCTGCGCGGCGGAGTTCAAGGCCTTCACGCCCTATCTGTATTCCACTTACGAAAAACCTTTCTATGTCATGGGACAGGACGGATCGCAAAAGATGATCGAGTGCGAGGCCGCGCCCGACGACAGGAAAAAGATCATGATACTCGGCTCCGGGCCAAACCGTATAGGCCAGGGGATAGAATTCGACTACTGCTGCGTGCATGCCGTGTTCGCCTTAAAAGAGCTTGGGTATGAAACCATTATGGTGAACTGCAACCCCGAGACTGTGAGCACGGATTACGATACGGCCGACAGGCTTTATTTCGAGCCGCTCACCATAGAGGACGTGCTCAACATAATAGAGGTGGAAAAGCCGGAAGGCGTCATTGTGCAGTTCGGCGGCCAGACCCCGTTAAAGCTGGCCATACCGCTTGAGCGCGAGGGGGTGAAGATACTGGGCACAAGCCCCGATGCCATCGACAGGGCCGAGGACAGGAAACGCTTCAAGGAACTCCTTGAAAAGCTGGGCTTGAGACAGCCGCGAAGCGATACCGCCTTTTCCGTGCAAGAGGCGCTGGACGCCGCCGGGCGCATAGGATACCCGGTGATGGTGCGGCCTTCATATGTGCTTGGCGGACGCGCGATGGAGATAGTCTATGACGATGAGGCGATCAGGCGTTATATGCAAAGGGCGCTGGGGGCCTCTACCGGTCACCCGGTGCTCATTGACAAATACCTGGAGGACGCGGTTGAAGTGGACGTGGATGCCGTATGCGACGGCGATGATGTATACGTAGGCGGCGTAATGGAGCACATAGAAGAGGCGGGGATACATTCAGGCGATTCTGCCTGCTCGCTGCCTCCGTATTCGCTGGCCCCGGAACTTGTTGAGGAGATTAAAAAACAGACCCGTGCCCTTGCGCTTGAGCTTGAGGTAGTAGGGCT
>JAKAEG010000146.1 GCA_021819985.1 Nitrospirota bacterium
CGTATTGTTTCTGAAACAACATTGGTGTCGAGCAGATAGCTCATGAAATATCAGATTCCCTGGTCAACGTCTGCTCCCGCTTCAGGTCAATGTCCACTCCGTAAAGAGGTGATTTCCTCATAAAATCGACAAAATTCCTTTTCGGATGCTTGAGCCTCTCATACTCGTCCTTTGAAAGTACCACAGCTGTAGGCTCTCCGCGCATCGTAATGGTCTGTGGGCCCTCCTTCGAGGCTTGCTTTATCACCTCGCTCAAACGCGCTTTTGCTTCCTGCAACTGCCATGTCCTCATATGAAATTCACCTCACTAGTCAGACTAGTCTAATTATATCTTTTTCTTTAAATAAGGGCAATCTGCGGGGGAGATATCATCTCTTAAGTACTTCCGCTTTGGCGTTCCTGACGATCCTTGCGATGTATTCGTCAGTCAGGCCGGAAGACGGCCTCCCATAATGCCGGTCCTTTCTGCCTATGGCAAGCACCTTGGATTTAGCCGGCGGCTCGGCGCTGACCGTTTTTTGCGCAATCCAGTCCATGATCTCCTGCTCACGAAACTTCAGGAGTCTTTTAGTGAGCTTTATGTGCGGAATCTTTTTTTGGGAGACCCAGGAATAGATAGTGGCTTTTTTCACCCCCAAGCACTCCGCCAGCTCGTCTATATCCATTAATTTTCCCATGACCTTAACTCCTGTTAGTCAGCTGTCAACTGTGACAAAAACGTGACAAAACCATTCTTTAAAATGCTCTTTTGGGACTGACATGCATAAATAAACACTATCACAACTGTTTGATTTTTAAGCATTCTTATTCAAAACTCGGTATTTTCAAGCACTCGCATAATCCCTATAAAGCGTCTCTTAATCAGCGGGTCGCAGGTTCGATCCCTGCACGGCTCACTTTTACTCCTTTGGAACTCAGGAGTTTGCTTTTTTCTAGCTGCTGATTCTTTTTTAGGAGTATTATAGAAAATTCTGATCGTGGTTTCGCCAAGAAACCTTTAATTACTGGCAATTATTCCTTTTTGAACAAAATGACTCTGCTTCGTTACCCGATCGATGGGAATTTCCTCGATTAACTTTCCAGCTTTTTAGCAATATCCGGAACCGGAGTAAATATGAATTTCTTACCTTCTTTTAGCGTCTCAAGCAAGCCCATATCTTTAAGACCGAGCAAATCTGTGCGGGCAGTCTGGTAAGTAACCCCATAATTAAGTTTTTTGTTTTTTTTCGAGGGCCCATTGTTTTTTGCCTTGCTTAATTGACCTTCAAGAAAACCCAGATCGGCATTTTTATCAAGGCTTCCGATCTTATCTATTAGTTTTCTGTAAAAAAGACTGTGGGTGTCCCGCATCAGCCTGTTCACATCGAGCGCATTGTATTTTGCGCACCCCTGCCAGAGCAGGCACAATCCGGTCCCAAGATCAGAGCCCGGCCCAAGCTCAAGGCAGTAATGCCGCCCTTTTTTGCGATTAAAAATTATTTTTATGTGCATTGTCGAAAGCGTTTGAGATCGCATACCAGGCCGGCTTGCGGTTAAGGTCCACGTCGAGCGGCAAAGGGCGCACAGTCGTTTTATCCCGGCCGGGCCCATATCGCTGCCAACTATATCTGTCGCTAAGTCCCCAGGTTATTACTCCGATAACGGCGGGCTCAGCAAGGGCAACATCCAGGAACTCCTTGTAGATTCCCGCAACCGCCCTGTCGTGCAAAGCGATATCGCGCGGCAGTCCGCTGTCTACGACGTCCAGTTCCGAGATCAATATCTTCAAATCGAGGTCTGCAACATCACGCAAAAATCTGCGGAATTTTCCCGGACTGAATCTGCCTGCGTGCTCGTAATCGGTACGGATATGGCCTTGTATGCCCAGCGCATGTATGGGTGTGCCGGAGGACTTGAGCCGCCTTAGCAGATCAAGGGTGTCTGCCCTGCATTGTTCACTTGCTTTCGAACCGTATTCGAGGACGTTCTGGTTAAGCGCCATCAAGGCCTCCGGGTCCGCATCCGCGGCGGTCCGGAAAGCGATATCGATATATTTTGGGCCGAGCAGTTTCAGCCACGGTGAGTTGCGCAGCCCGTTTGGAAGGCTGTCCTTCTCCCAGGTCGCTATCGCTTCGTTCACCACGTCCCACGAATGAATCTGCCCGGCGTAGTGACCAACCACTGTCTCGATGTGCTCCCGCAAAATCCGCTCGGCATTGCCGCTGTTTACCGTCTGTCCGAACCACCACGGCAGGGCTTCGTGCCATACAAGCGTATGCCCCCTGAAATGCATATTGCTTCCCTTTGCAAACCTGGCAAGGAAGTCTGCCCGGCTGAAATCAAAACTGCCGGGTGTGGGGCGCAGGGCCTTCCATTTGAGTTCATCTCCCGGCACAAGGATGCCGCATTCTCTTTTGAATGCGCCCACAAACTCCGCGTCGCCTATTTCCCTGAAGGTGGTCTCCGCGCCATAGATAAGCCCTTTTTTTGCAGCCTGCAAGCGAAGAGGAACGGGACCATCGCAGCCAGTCTTATTCCCATATGCTTCAGGCAATATCCAGAATGGCCCCAGAGCGGAGGAAACGGCGCCAAGCCCGGCCAGCGCGCCATAAAAAAATCCCTTAACAACCGTCCTTCTGTTCAATAATTTTTCTTTCCTATACATTCTCCATCCATGATTCGCGCTTACGGCTTTTTTTGAAAATGCCCCGCCCCTTGAAAAGAGAGCGGACCGCCCGCCTGATATGCTGCGGCAGAAGCCACATCCCCATAAAAAGCAGGAGGTCCATTGCCCTGGGCGCCCCATAACGGAACATCTCTTTAAACAGCGCCGGAAAGGCCTGCCATTGACCCTGCCCAAGGGCCTGCGGAGCTAACGATGTGGCTATGAACCCAACGTAAGCGCGCGGGGTAAAAAGCCCCTGGTTTGCCCTTATCCATTCCAATGAATGCCTCCACATATATTGCCGCGAGGCGGAAGCCCTTTGGTCCTCGATGTACCAGACGGCCAAAGGCTCAAGCACAATTTCAAAACAAACTCCTTTAAGCCTGGCCGCACGCAATATCCAGTCCAGGTCTTCGTGCTTTTTCAAGTTCCGGAAAGTGATCTCGTCCAGCAGGGATTTTTTGGTCATCAGCGTTGTGGTCAGCAACAGGCCTGCGTCCTGCTTGAAAAGTGAATTCCTCACGAACAGGTATTCGCTTACCGGCTCGCCGGGTCTGGGCCTTCTATTGGGCCAGACCATATCCATTTTGGGCGTCCTGCCGATGATCGAACTGGCCAGAATGGGAAACGGACAGGGTAATTTATCGGCAGCCCGTATCTGCTTTTCCAGTTTTTCCGGGAGCCACTCGTCGTCATCGTCCAGAAAGGCTATCCACTCCCCGCTGGCTGCCTTTATCCCAACATTGCGGGCATCCGCCTTCCCGAGGTTCTCAGGCAGAGCCATGATCTTCAGTTTTTCATTTTTTATAGATTTGAGGGCTTTAAGCGTCGCTTCATCAGGTCCGTCAATGACTACTATTATTTCCAGAGGTTTCAATGTCTGCGCCAGCACGCTTTTTAGTGCACGGATAACGAGAGCAGGCCGGCTTCTGGTAGGAATTACAACACTGATCTTTACATTATCCATAGATTTAAAGCCGCTCCGGCGATTGAGCGTTGCTATTGATATAAGGGGAAACAGCTACGGAAGCGTAAAACAGCCATTGAATATTGAGCTGGTGCAATAGGGGAGATTCAGTGAGACTGGACATAAATATGAATGCCAGAAAAACGATGGGCCAGAACGCATAAGTTTCGCTTGTTGAACGGAGGCCGGTTATGGAGTTGCGTATTGCCTGGAGGAAACCGGCAATATATATTATCAGGCCCGTCAGGCCCAGGTCGATCCAGATATCCAAAAAACCGTTATGGGAGTGCGGTATCGTGCTGTGATAATAAAAGGGCATGATATTGCCCGCATTTGCAGCCCAGAAAGCTTGGTATCCATAGCCAAACAGGGGCCGTTTTTTGATATTATCCAGCACCACCTCCCAGATATATGTGCGGCCGGTAAAGGTCTCGTCCCGGCCCATCGCGTGCAAGACAGGTCTCAGGCCATCTGCGGACAACCACATTACAACCACAATGGCCGCGGAAATATATAAACAATACGTGAATATGCGAATATGTTTATGCGCCCTCATGGATTTGAAAACGGGGACCAGAAAAACAAGGACCGCGTCGGCCAGGATGGCGGTTGCCGACCTGGAAAATACCAGAAGAAAAAGCGTAAAGATAACGAAAAACCACTTTATTATTTGATTTTTAAAGCCTTTAACCTGCAATAAAATGAAAACTATAAGGCCCACCGCCATAACGCGTCCGAACGCGTTTTTATGGACAAAGATGCCCTTCCAGGCCCCGGCATATGAAATGTCCTTAGCTCCATTGTCGATCCCGTAGGAAGGCAGCAGTTTAATAAAGATAAAACTCGCGATCGCGGAAAGTCCCAAAGCCACCGCAAAAAGTTTCAATCTTTCCTTTCCCCCATAGTTCACCGCCACGTAAACACCAAACAGGGTCAGGCACACAAGCCCGGCGCTTCGCCTTAAAGTAAGCAAAGGAAAATCTGACCATAACGCGGAAATAATAGTAAGGGCCAGCAGGCCTGCCATGAATTTTTCTTTTCTGAGCAATGAGAAGATATCTCCTGCCCTCTTGCTTACCAGAAACAGCGTCAATAAATATACGGGCACAGCGACTGCCGCAGCGAGAGGGTCCGGTCTGGAGGGATCGGATATAATGCCTGCTTTTGCCTGAAACTGCTGAAGGAAAGCCCCGGAGTAATAAAAAAAGAGAATAATAAAAATGGACTTTTCCCAAAGACCGGATGCGGTCTTTTTTAGCGGATCAATCATTTCTGAGGCCGGCCTCGCTTCCAGGTTTGATCCTGGCAAAAAAATTTACGGCCTTTTTCGGCCTTTCACGCAAAACTGTCCTATAGAGTGCAACAGTTTCCGGGGCTATTTTGCTCCAGTTGTACTGCCTCGTCAGAAGTGAAACATTTTCTTTTTTCCCCTCACCGGTCTGGCCGGATAATCCCGCCTGAAATTTTTGAATGATCTTTTCCGCCAGGTCCCTGCTGTCTCCGGCGCGGAAATAGCAATCGCCTTTCAAGGGGATTGCCTTATGCTCAGGTGCTTTTTCCCAGCATATTTTTTTAAGTCCGGCGCTGTAAACGGTCTCGTGGCCGGCGTCTCCCGCAATGACCAGCCTGAATGCCGGGCCTTCTATCTCCCTGTTTGCTGCGATCAGATCATATGCTTCTATCAGATCGTGCAGTCCTTTTTCCGGCACGAACCTGCTGTATGTAACTATTACGGCCGCCTCCAATGTTTACCTCCTAGCCCTGTTTATCTCAATGGCCTTGCCGTAAAGCTCCGTGAGTCCGTGATAATGGATCTCCGGGTCAAGATACCGTTCAGCGAATTCGCGGGCCCTTTTGCCCATTTCGGGCAGCTTCTGTTTTTCCCGGAGCATCCGGTTTATCTTGTCCCTCAGATCGGCGGCATTTCCTGCCTCAAAAGTAAATCCGGTCTCACCGTCCCGCACTAGTTCCGGAATACCTCCTATCCTTGCGCCAAGGACCGGTTTACCCAAAGAAAAAGCCTCTATTATGGAAAGGGGGTTGTTTTCATACCACGTTGAAGACACAACCAGAAATGCGGAACGTATTATCTCCCGCTGGAGCTGATGGCCTTTCAGATATCCAAGCATCCGGACATTTTCCCCCAGCTTTTCTTTTTTTATTTTTTCGGCAATGCCGCCTGCCAGAGGGCCGTCTCCGATTATCTTGAGCTTCACGCCAGAGCCCTTTACGGCATCCAAAAGCATATGGACCCCCTTTTCATGAGAAAACCTGCCGGCATAGGCGATCTCCTGAGACTCCCATTTGAAGGCCGGGACGCCGGACAGATCGGCAAAGTTTGGAAGATGGCAAACTTCCCACGGAAAGCCCATCTCTTTCACTTTTTGCATGAGGAACCGGCTTGGAGATATGTACAGGTCTATCTTTCCGTATATCTTTAGCACGTGATGATGCAGATACATCTCGCACGCATTCACGAGGCTTTTAAAAACGGAGCCCTTTGTGCATTTTTTCACAACGCAATTAAAATATTTGCCGCCGCCGCACCTCTCGCATGGACTGCCGCCAGAGGTCCCCGCCCCATCCAAAGACCCTGAATCTCCCGAAAACATCGTGTAGCAGGGGCAGACCATTTTGTAGTCGTGCATGGTCATGACAGCCGGTATTTTCCGCCCTTTAACCGCGTCCAGGATGGATGGAGACAGCTGGTGTGCGAAATTGTTCAGGTGGACCAGGTCTGGTTTTATTTTTTTTAAAAGCGCGGCCAATTTTTTCTTTGCCCCGGATGAATAAAAAATATTCAAAGAGGCCCTGAGCTTTTCGCGGCCGTTCAGATTCCCGTTGAGATCGATATAAGGCACAAAATATTGCCTGAACGGGAACTCCTGATTTTCGGGGTGGTCCATGCCCCAGTAGAAGACCTCATGGCCCTTTTCTGAAAGCAGCTTGCCGGTTGCCAATGTGTATTTGGCGTCTCCGCCCTTTGGATAAAGGTATTTGTTTATGAGCAGGATTTTCATGAAATGTCTGTCAATGGTTCCGCGGCCTTGCCGGTTTTCCGCCCGGTCAGATTTATATGGACAAGCGACCACAACGAGATGGCGAGGAGTGAATCTGAGGCAAGGCTGGACCAGGCCGCTCCACGCCAGGAATATGCGGGAATAAGCCAGAGGTTTATCAGCACATTAAAAAAAGCGGCAAGCGCCTGAACGGCGCTTCTGGCGCCCTGGAAACCCGCCCCGGTCAGGATGTCCGCCGCAAAATAATGGACCGACTTTATGAAAGGAAGGGGAGCCAGCCAGCGAAGGGCAACAGCCGTATCATTATATTGCGCTCCAAGGATAACCGGCAGCAGGGGAGCGGCCGCAATTATCAGGATCCCCTCGGCAATTCCGTATCCGGCCGCGGCGGGAAACATCTTTTTGGCAAAACTGAAACTTCCTTTTATCCCTTTGGCCCCGTGCAGGAAAAATCCCGGGTAGGCGGCATTAAGCAGAGACATCACAGGTGTAAAGGAAACGTCGATAAGCCTGTATGCCGCACCGTAAATACCCGTGGCCGCAAGTGTTGACAACCGGGCCAGCATGGTTTTATCCATGTCGTTATAGACCGTGGCCGCGGAATTGCCTATGGAAAAATAAAGGCCTTCCTTCAGCTCAGTTTTCAATCTGGCCAGTCTGAAGATTGGACCTCCAAATGCCCTGCTGACCAGCCTGACGCCAATAGCCGAACTGATCATAATGGTAAGCAGATATAAAAACCCCCATTCAACCGGTGTGGGGGCCCTGATAAAAAAACTCAGGCCCGCTATGGAAAAGAGCCTTAGCATGCTTGGCAAGAGGGTTATCCGCGCTGTCTTTTCAAGTCGTTCGAATCCCTGGAAAGCCTGGGTGTTGAGTTCGTGGACGCGCGCAAAAAAAAGGTCCGAAACTGAAATTAAAAGGACAAGCAGAAGAGATATTTTTGGTGGCAGAACAAAATGCGCTGCCCCGAGGACTATGATGAACAGCATGGAACCAGATAGCAGCACCATCAGGAGGGCGCGGCCCCAGTTTAAATTGAATGAGCCGGGTTGCCTGGCAATATTTTTAATCAGAAGATTGCCGCTGCCCAGGCTTGCAAACGGCGCGAATATGGCAACAAGCGCGCAGGTGCCTATGAATGCGCCATAACCACCAGCGCCCAGAGAGCGTGCGATCAGGACGAAATAGACGGACTGTATAACGATCCTCAGTCCCTGCCCCAGGAACATCCAGACTGTATTTCGCGCCACCTGGTTCCCACGGATGCGCTTAATCAAACCGCTGAGGCTGTCAAAAAATAAAAATCCCTTCGCGCGGACAAGGATGTTCCTTCGGCGCGGGCCCATGGATTTTTTTATAGCCTCTGGTATATGAAACGGGGAATATGGTACCGGCGCTTGTTAAAGACAATACCCAGAAGCCTGCCGCCGTTTTTCC
>JAKAEG010000147.1 GCA_021819985.1 Nitrospirota bacterium
AATAACAATGGAATAGTAGCTGGCGGCCAGCAATATCAACAGGACCGCAAGCTCTGCTTTATATGTCCTTAGCGACTCGGAAAAGGTCTTTGGTGTCATTGATGGGTTTTTACTTTACTTTAATTTAATCAGATGCAGGGCGGGTCATCTTAACGATGGCCCTATATACCTTTGCGTTTTCAAAAAGAATAAAACTTCCTGTGCCGCCTCTTCGGGAGTAAGCTCGGTCGTATCGATGACCACATCCGGGTTCTCCGGGACCTCATAGGGGTCGTCAATGCCTGTGACACCTCCCACTTTGCCCGCGAGGGCCCTCGCATAAAGCCCTTTACGGTCGCGCTTCATGCAAGTGGCAAGCGGTGTTGCGACATACACCTCTATGTAGCCCCCGTATTTGGAGATGAGTTCCCTGTTGTACCGCCTGGACTGGCTGTAGGGGGCGATCGGGGCACACAACGCAATGCCCCGGTTCTTGGTGATCTCGCTTGCGACGTAACCTATGCGTATAACATTTATATGCCTGTGCTCTTTGGAAAAACCGAGTTCATTTGAAAGATGTTTACGCACGATATCGCCGTCAAGCAGCGTAACAGGCCGGTCCGCCATTTCGAGAAACCTGGTCAGCAGAATTCGCGCGATCGTGGATTTGCCCGAACCCGACAGCCCTGTAAAAAATACCGTGAACCCCTGCTTCGCCCGGGGTGGATATGCCCGTCTGAGTTCCGTAACCACCTCTTTCGGGGAAAACCAGTCCGGTATTTCCAGTCCGTATTCCAGGCGGCGGCTCAATTCAGTTGATGAAAGCTCTTTTGCCGATATATCATTTGGGCATTCATTTGTTGGAAGATACTCCGCCCTGTTCTCGACATAAACCATCGGCTCAAACGGGACAATGCCGACGCCGAGTTCGCTCTCATTTTTTTCGAGCAGTTCGAGCGCAGCGAGACTGGGATAATAAGGAGGCCTTTTTGCCGGCGTAAAGGGATCGGCATGGTTCGGGGTCACGATGAAATGGCTGCAACCGTAATTTTTATTGATAATGGCCTGCCACAAGGCCTCCCTTGGCCCGGCCGATCTCATTGCAACAGGCAGAAGGTTCAGTAAAGCCAGTCCCTGAAGATAGGTCCCGGTGATCGCCTCGTAGCACCTCACCCTGGCATAGTGGTCAATATCACAGGGGCCTGTCGTGCCCACCACAGGGTGAAGCAGTATATTAGCCATTGCCTCATCCGCCGCTTTAAGCGTCATCGCCTTATGGGCATTATGCAGGCGTTGGCGTGTCTGGAACGCAACGACGCTGCGCCATCCGTTATTTTCGAACCATGCCCTGACCTCAGATGGGCTCCGGCGCAGATGCCTGTAATCGTAGCGCACGGGAATATGGAGACCTTCCACAGCTCCTCCAATGTAATATCTGCCTGTCTGCTCAAAAAGGTATGCCACTCCGGGATGCGAGGTCTCAAAGGCCGAATATATCTTACGGGCCTCTCTTAGCTTGTCCGGTTCCCATTTTTCTTCAACCGTCATAACGGCAAGCATGAAGCCTTCCTGGTCCCTGAGGGCGATCTTTTGGCCGGGCTCGATGGATCCCGCCACTTTTTCCGGAATATCCAGCGTCACTGGCATCGGCCAGAGCGTCCCGTCCTCAAGCCTCATTTCATCGAGGACCCGCTCGTAGTCCTTCCGCTTCATGAATCCTGTGAGAGGAGAAAATGCCCCGGTCAGAAGGAGTTCCAGATCGCATTCCTGCCTTGGGGTCAAATGGACCGATTGAAACTCCACCGACGAATCGACATACGCTTTTTTAATGTCCTCAGAGACCATAGGGTTTACAAGCTTTCCCCCATGAGGACTGATAAGATGGCTCATTTCCCTACGCCCCCTTGCAAATAAAAATTGTAAATAAAAAGATCCATTTTTTCAGGGCAGATTTTTGGCAATTACCGGCCCTATCAGCCTTGTCATGCCGATCGGCAATCTTTGCCATATTTTTATCGGCATCCGATATTTCGCGTTTTTAGGATTTATTTCCGGCATTGTCCCGCCGTCTCGCATCCAGTAATGCCAGTACAGCTGCACCGGTGCGGCGCCCCACTGCTCTTTAAATTTGTAAGTGCCTTCACCTGGAGTGGATCGGCCGAAATCAAATATCCTGTAGCCTTTCTCGCACGCCAGTTTGAGCCCGCTCCAGTAAAGGAGCATATTTGGGCCTAACCTGTTATAGGAGCGGAGCGATGATGCCCACGGAATTTCCACTGTGTCTTTGAAAGCGGTAAAAAAGCCCCCTGCTGCCGGTTCCCCGCTTTTCAAACAGACCGTTATTATCCACGCTGATTCTGGAAATTCGTCAAGGATATTCCTGAAAAAATCCTTTTTGTAAACGGGAGTGCCCAGGTCTCTCATATTGGCGGAAAAAACACGGTAAAAATTATTCAGCTCCGCATGCCTTCCAACCCGCACCAGCATGGCCTCCTTTAACGGCCTATTTATCTGGTTTCGCAGCTTGGATGAAAAGGATTTCCATAATTCTTCAGGCGTGCCGGGGAGTTCGAGTTTCATGGACACCTTTGTTTTTTTCTCCTCAAGCCCAAGCCCCACGGGCCTCAGATGCCGCATTTCTATGTGCCCGGCCTTTTCATCTGTGGCCGTTTTTATCGCTTGGTCCAGCAGCTGCTGTTCTATCCCTGGCGTGTCTGCGCAAATCCCCCCGTAATTAAAATACGGCAGGGAGACCATGAAATTGCCGAATATCATGCTTTTTAATTGTACCAACGGGAAAATTCCGCAAACCTTTCCGGAGTCTTCAGCCAGCAGGTAATGCGCCCTGTTTCCAAAACTTTTTTCGATCACATTTTTCCATCCGGGCTGATGATAACAGCACGACCCCTGCGAGCCCATTACGTATTCGTCCCAGGACCTTCTATCTGTATCATTATAAACGCGGATATTCACCATGGATAGTTTTTTACTTTTAACGAAATTTTTTTTAATTACTCCGGGATACCTGCTTAAGAATCAGTGAACAAGAGTCGAAATATCTGCCATTGGCCCGAAGCTCAATTCTCCCAGGAAATGCCGGAGCTTGGGAAACGTGCTGTCCAGGTTGATATAATGCCTGAACCTCGATTTGAGCCCGCCCTTCATTTTCGGCTGGTCCGGATCGATCTCCCAAGGGTGCAAATAGACCACGACCGGCTCCCTCTCCTTCTCATTTATCCATTTTATTGCAAGACTTGTAAGTAACCTCGGATAGAGCCTGAAATACCCCCCGCCCGCAACAGGCACGTTCTGCCCCAGTACCCTGAGCGTGGCCGGCGGGATCTCAATTATTTCGCCCCCGTCTCTTTGAATGCGGTGGCCGAAACGGCTGGCCCCCGGAATGCCGTAGAGGTCGTGCCGTATGGGGAAAATGCTTGAATCATAGCTGAAACCCTCTTCTATCAGTATGTCTAGGGCCCAGAGAGTTTCTTTTATAATGGAATAGCTCGCAGCCCGGTATCCAGCCACGGCCGCACCGCTCATGTCTTCCAGGATGCCTTTGGCTTTTCGGACGTCTTCCCTGAACTCCTCAGGGCTCATTTTGTAGACAAGCCTGTGGCTGTAACCGTGGCATGCTACCTCATGCCCGGCCTTGTGGATGTCGCATACCAGATTTCTGTTTCTCTCGGCTACCCAGCCCAGGATAAAAAAAGTGGCCTTGACCCCGAATTCTTCAAGAAGCGCGAGTATCCGGTTCGTGTTGTGCTCCACGCGGCTGTCATATGCATGCCAGTCTTCGAACCTGACCTCACCGGCAAAGGCGGAGACCATATAATAGTCCTCCACGTCAATGGACAAGGCATTACAAACCGGGGCGGGTTTTTTTTTGGGGGTCAGCACGCGCATTTTTTGAATTTTTTGATTTTTGAGGGTGCTCAGAGGGTTATACTTATTCCGGCCATTACCTGGTTATTAAGGTACCTGTCGGTAATTATCACGGGCGAGTGGCTGTATGCGAACTGGTAATTAAACGTAAGACTTGCCTTGGGAGACATTGCGTAGCTAAAATTGAGCCCGGAAATCAACAAATTTGAATGAGATCCCGCCAACTTGTCCTCGATCCTTTTGACTGTTAAATTTGCCGCCCCGGTAAACATTTCCGTAAATGAACGGGATATTGTCCCGGTCAAGCCGTAAGTCCTGTCCGTCAGTTTTTGTGTCGACAAATCGCTGTATTCGGAATAGGTGACCGCAACTGAACAAGGAGTTACGCTTCCTTTAGACGCGAGCGAGGCGGTGTAAGTATCGATCTTGCTAATAATATCAGAGGGATTATCGATGTCCTGGGAGGACGCTTCGAGGCTGGCCGAAAATGTGGCGAATTCATGATTAATGCCGGCATCCCAGGACCATTCGTCATCGGAACCGCTACGCCTGAAATCATAGAGGCTGTTTCCGAATTTGAAGAAAAAATATGAATCCGGAGAATACGTGTACTTTGGGCCGGCATAGAAGTTTAATTTACTATAATCCTGTATATTGTTCTGGTCCATCAGATATTGTCCGCCAGCCGTAAATTCGAGCAGGGGAGACATCTCGACCGTGGCATTTGTATAGACTATATTATCGGTCTTTTTGACACCCGCGGAGCTTTTATACCATATATTCTGATATGTATACCCCGTATCGACAGTCGTGGAGCTGCTGGGCCTTAGAGTGAAATGCGGCGTAACAGTAAACGCGTTCCGGTCGGACTGGTTTACAAAAAGGCTTACTTGCGTATAATCCCTGAGCAGCGAAAGAGAGGCTTTTGTATAGGTATCACTGACGTCAATAAATAATGATTTTTTGACCAGTTCGGTTGAATTATGAAAATTCAGATCATGCGCAAAGTTGTCCGCCACGGAATGATCAAGATAATGACGGTAGTCCAGCGTGTATGACAGGTCCCAGTTCCAGAGCGGCGCTTTGTAATCGAGCGCCAGTGACGGGAGCGCTCGCGTGATGTAATCCGTGGTCCTGTCCTTATCCGTAAGAAAAATATTGTCGTTATATTGCTCCTGCACGGAAAAAGACGTTTTGGCGGTAAAACCCGCCCCCTGAGCTTCCCAAACAGGCAGCATGAATAAAATGAGGACAGACAGGAAAAGCTGCCCTGAAGTTAAAATTCTGTGTTTTTTTCCGGTTCCTGGCAATGCTCCGCCTTCTCAGTCCCATAAAGGCACTGAGAAGCCCTCTCTTTCTGCCCTGCAATGGGCCCATCCCATTCAGGATTCTTCCCGAACGGGCACTCCTGCAAAATTAATGACGCCGCCTAAACAGGTTCGACATCATCGGAATATACCCTGACGCCCAGGCTTCTTCCAAGCAGATCCACATTAACAAAAAAAACGTATTGGCCTTCCTTTTTATTAAGGACGCCTTGGGCGCCTTTCAGCGGACCGCTTTTGATGTTTATTCTGTCACCCTCTTTTAAATGGGGCATGACATCGATTTCCCGGCCTGATTCCACCATTATTCTGAGTGATTGCATCTCTTCATCTGAAACAGGGGTTGGCCGGCCTGGGAGGGCTGAAATCAACGTAACCGCTCCGCGCGCCTTCAACACTTTCACAAAATACTCGGGGCCCGGTTCGGTGCGCACAAAGATATATCCTGGAAACAGCGGGAAATCCACGAATTGCCCTCTGTCACTCCATCTCCTGAGCCTCTTTACCTGGGGCAGAAAGGCCTCGATTCCTTTCCTGCCCAGATCTTCGCGGGCGGCGGACTCGTGCCTGGATCTGACATAAAGCGCATACCAGTTCATCAATTGAATATTTTGCTCCATAATCCTGGCTTCCTGCCGTTATCCGCTTTCTTCCCTTTTAAAGGGGATATGCCTCTAAGCCGTTCCATTTCCCCTTGCATTGAATCGAATCTGTTTTGAATGCTCTTTTCCAACTGGTCCAGTCTGGCTGCCCCGGCATGCATTTTTTTTGATGCATCCTCCAAAGCGGACTCGGCGATGGAAATGCGCTCCCCGAGCTTATTGTCCTCAATTCTGACCGGGCTTTTTTCGGAGGCGCTTATTTCCAGTTTTTTGATCCTTATCAAAAGCTCCTGCATGCCGCCCTCGTCGAGATCAGCCTTTTCCGCAGGCCCGTTGCTCCAGTATTTATAGTCGCGCTCCATTTCGCCGATCACTTCTTTTACAAGCTCTGTTGAAATATCTTTTGTCTCATCTGCAAAAGCCGAAAGAAAGAGGAAATCGCAAATTATATTGATGAGCCTGGGTATCCCATTGCTAAACCCGTAAATGGCCTCCATGGTCCCTGAATCGAAAGTTGCCGCCTCGCGGTTTCCCGCGCTTTCAAGCCTGTGGAAGATGTATTCCTCGGTCTCCTCTCTTGAGAGGGCGTTCAAATGGCAGCTGATGTTTATGCGCTGCCTCAGCTGGCGCATCTCCGGCTGCGCTATTGTTTGTCTCAGTTCCGGCTGCCCGACAAGCACTATCTGCAGGAGCTTTGACTTGTCCGTCTCAAGGTTCGAAATGAGCCGGATTTCCTCGAGAAGACCGGCGGAGAGGTTTTGCGCTTCATCAATGAAAAGAATACATCTGCGCCCGGCGGCATATTCGCCGACCAGGAAATTCGTAAGGTCCTTTAACATCCGGATCTTGTCTTTGCCAGTGGAATCAAGTCCGAAATCGTCATTGATAAGGGCCCAGAGCTGATCGGAAGATACGCGTGTATTTGTAACTTTTGCAAGCCTTACATCTCCGTCCAGCTCCTTGATCACTTTTCGTATGATAGTGGTCTTTCCAATACCGACTTCTCCCGTAATGAGAATAAATCCCTGATTGAACCTGATCCCATATGAAAGGTAGGTGAGGGTCTTCTTATGTTCCCTGCTCAGGAAAAAGAATTCAGGGTCCGGTAAAAGCTGAAAAGGCTTGGAGTGGAGCCCGAAAAAAGACAGATACATGTGTTATTTTTCCGCCCCTTGCCGCCCTTGCCTGTCGCTCCCCCCGGAGCCGTCCTTTTTACCATATCCATATGAGTTGCCGTAGGGATACGGGTATGCCTGCTCCGCGAGATGCTCCGGCACATTATTAAATACGGCGCCAAGCACCCGGCATCCTTTCAAAAGCGCGATCGCCCTGCCGGAGGATTTTTGCAGATTTGCAGAGGCCTTAACCACAAACAGAACGCCATCCATGTGGCGCGCCAGAGGAATGGAGTCCGCGGTGACCAGCAGCGGAGACGAATCATAAATGATAAACCTGTCGTCATACCTGTTTTTAAGTTCGCTCGCAAGGGCCTTCATTTTTTGGGAAGAAAGCAGCTCGGAGGGGTTTTCCGGTATGTTGCCGGCGGGCAGGACCACAAGCTGCCCGATGCCTGTTTTTATGAGGACATCAGGGAGGTTTACGTCACCCTTCAGGTAATCGCTGAGGCCAAATTGCGGATTGATTCCCAGATAATTATGGACCATCGGGTTTCTCAAGTCTGTATCGACAAGGAGGACCGTGTTGTCTATTTCATTTGCGATAGTCACGGCGAGATTGACGGCCGTAACCGTTTTCCCCTCCCCCATTACGGAGCTGGTGACCAGTATGGATTTAACCGGGTCCCCGGAAGCGGACTTTATCCTGGCGCGGAGTCTTCTGTATTGCTCGGCGACAAGGGAATTAGGCTCCCTGATGCTGACGATCTTTTTGTCAACGGCCCCGGGGTCAATAAGCGGGACAGCGGCGGGCTGGAATTTGGGACCATCTATGTTTTCAGGTATCCCCTCTGCCTGCCTGGTCTGCCCACGGGCCGTCTTTCTTGCATTTATGGCTGCTTCCAAAATTTTTTCGATCCTGCTCATCCTTGCTCCTTAAAAAAGTAAAAGATTCTTTTTCTTTCCATATCCTTAAAAAGGTCCTATCCTTGTCCCGGTGGCCCTGAAGATGACCTCTCTTATCAAAAGCACGCATATCAGAAGCACGTATACGCCGGCAACCCCGAATATTTTCAGGTCCTTTCTCCTGGAAACATCCCTGTCCTCCTGCCCGGAAATGCGGGAAATGGAGAT
>JAKAEG010000148.1 GCA_021819985.1 Nitrospirota bacterium
CGGAGGCGGCAGGTTTTTCGAAACCTTCCGCTTTCACGGTATTTTCTTTTGCTCCGTTGTCAAAGATCTCGGGAGGGAGCGGAAAAGAAAACGATTATGCTTTTCTGGTGTGCAATTTGGTGAACGAGGGCATACGGGCTGTGATCGTCACTGGTAATGGTGAAGGGGCTTCGCTAAAGAATATCCTGGAAAAGAACCGATGCAACATGAATCTTGTCGATATCGACGAGGACTGTACAGATATATCGAAATATTACGGCAGAGTTCATGCCTACCTTGACACGTTTCCGATAGGTGGGGGGATGTCGGTTGTCGACGGTCTTTCCATGGGACTGCCCGTCATGATTCTTGATGGGGAGAATTATCAAATATTCAAGGACCCGGTTCTTTCCCGGTTTACCTTTCCGTCAGCCGGAGATATCCTCAAATACTCGATAAAAATGGCGATGGACGGCCGGTTCTATACTGCGGAGCGTTCAATTGCCCATGAAATATACAGAAATTACTATTCTGAAAGAATAATGGTGGAAAAATTGTCAGGAGTGTTCGAGAAAAAATGGTAAGTACCGGGGCCACAGCTAACAGGCGATCAGATCCCATCATGAATTTTTTGCTTGTTTTGTCTGTCTTTGCCCTTTTTTTCATGATGGTGTTTGTTCCCACTGTATATCAGGCCCCCAAGGGCGTTTTTCTTGGGGTGGCCTTTTCCATAATCCTTTTCAGGCTGTTGAGCGGACGTCTGTGCCTGAATCGCAGCATCGTCTTTATTACAGGACTTATGGCGGTTAACGGACTTTTTTTTGTGCTGCTTGGCGTGGTGCGAGGAGCGCCGGGGGCCATAAATGTCTGCACTGTTTATGTAATATGGCCGCTGATCTTCGCGGTCCTCATCGCCGGGGTCTCAAAAGAAGAGGTGATAAATAAACTGTTTCTATTGCTGTTGACAGCGTCCGCCTCCGCCGCGATTTATATGATAATTTTTATTCTTCAAGGCCCCCTTGGGCTGCTGTCCGGGAAATATTTCGTGAATATTTTCCCTAACGGCACGTATGGCGTATCTCTTGGCGGAGGTCTCGATTATATGGGCATATCATTTCTTTCAATGCCTCCATTTCTGTTTGTTGTGCCCTTTCTTTTGGCCGCCCTGATGTCGTGGCCGCTCGAATCCGGAATGCCTGTAAAGCGGCTCTATCTATGGGCCGTTTTTTTTATCGGAATGCTCATTATAATTATCAGCGGGAAAAGAGCTTATCTGTTGATTCTGGCTGTTTCTCCAATTCTTACCTATGTCCTACAGCGGTTTTCCCCTCGCAGGAACAGGAAGGCCTATTCCGCGCCTGTCAGGAGGGTGCTGGTGGTTGGCCTGCTGATGATGGTTGCAATAGTAGGGTACCTGCATTATGCCTATAACATTCAGGTCACCGGACTTCTCAATCATTTTTCCTCCGGTTTTAATTTTAAAACCGGGGGGGCGAGCCCCATGATGCGTGAAGAGCAATACCACGCGCTGATGAATGCCTGGAGCAGGAGACCTTTGCTGGGTGCGGGACTCGGGGCAGTTGATTGGGCGTCGGTGCGGAATTTCAAAATGCCATGGGCATATGAACTGTCCTATGTGGCTCTCCTTTTTCATGTAGGCATCATCGGATTTGCCATTTACAGCATCGGAGTGCTCTGGATAATATGGAAGTCGGTTCAGATAATCCGTTCGGGAGAAAGGCTGGGATTGTATGTCCTTCCGGTCCTAGTCGGGATGATCTCTTTTCTTATTGCTAATGCGACAAATCCGTTCCTTGAAAAGTTCGATTACATTTGGGTCCTTTTTCTGCCGATAGCGCTTATCAATTATCATCTGTCAACGAATGGGCGCAATAAATTCAACCGCCTTGAACCAGGGGAGTCTTTCACATGAAGCTCTGCACACTCGACATTGTCATAGTCAACTGGAATACGAAAGGTCAATTGAGGGAATGCCTGGAATCGATCGCTGCCGCAGACCTCAAAGATTTTGAACTGCGCAGAGTTGTTGTGGTAGACAACGGCTCTACCGATAATTCAGCGACGGATATCCAGGGAATTGAACTTCCACTGAAGGTCATACACAACGCAGTGAACCTGGGATTCGCCGCAGCCTGCAATCAGGGCGCGCTAGAAGCGGAGGCAGATTATCTGCTCTTCCTGAATCCTGACACACGACTTTATAGGGATTCATTATGGCGGCCCGTCGCTTTCATGCAGAGGCCTGAGAACGAAAGGATCGGCATTGTGGGCGTGCAGCTTGAGGACGAATCGGGTAATGTGTCGATCACGTGCGCGAGATTTCCTAGCGTCTCGATGTATATATCCAAGATGACGGGATTGAACGTTTTATTGCCTCGTATGTTTCCATCTTATATGATGACCGAATGGGATTATACGGAAAACCGGGTCGTTGAGCAGGTAATAGGCGCCTTTTTCCTCATAAGAAGGCCGTTGTTCGAGGAACTCGGCCGTTTTGATGAGCGTTTCTTCGTCTATTTTGAAGAGGTGGATATTTCATACAGGGCCGCCATGAGAGGATGGAACACATATTACTTGGCGGATGTCAGGGCATTCCATCGTGGGCAGGGATCTTCTCACCAGGTCCAGGGACTGCGTTTGTTTTATTCTTTGAGGAGCCGTATTCTATACGGGCTCAAGCATTTTGGCGGTTTTTCGGCTTTTTTGCTGATTATCGCAACCATAGGAATTGAGCCTGCGCCGCGCATAATTATCTCTTTGATCAGAAAATCTTCGGCTTTAGAAACTGTTCATGGCTATATGTTATTATGGACATGGGTTGTTCGCACTACAGTGGTAAAAATAAAAAAAAACCTCGCGCATAAATTATTCAGAAGGAGAGATTAAGCCGTGATACCAGTTTTCAAACCAAAGATGAACAAGGATGAGATATTGCCCGAATTGGAAAAAATATTCGACTCTGGATGGATCGGCCTTGGGCCCAAAACGGTCGAATTTGAAAAAAAGTTTGCCGAATTTATAGGGACCAAATATGCGCTTGGCGTCAATTCAGCCACCGCAGCGCTCCACCTTTCCGTTCATGCATTGGGGCTGTCCGAAAATGATGAAGTGATCGTGCCTTCGATGACCTTTGTATCCACGGCGCTTGCTCCGCTTTATTGCGGGGCAAAGGTTGTTTTTGCCGATGTGGAGGAAGATACCTTATGCATTGATCCCGTGGACATAGAAAAGAAAATAACAGCAAGGACAAAGGCCATTATCCCCGTCCATTTCGGGGGACATGCCTGCAGGATGGACGAGATAATGGACATTGCAAACAGGCACAAACTGGCTGTTATAGAAGATGTCGCCCATGGATGCGGCGGAAAATATAAGGGGAAAATGCTTGGCTCGATCGGGGTCATGGGTTGCTTCAGCTTTCATGCGGTAAAGAATCTGCCCCTAGGCGATGGCGGAATGATCACAATGAATGATGAAGAGCTTTTTAAGAAGCTACAGCGCCTTAGATGGGTTGGGATAAACAAGGATACCTGGAACAGGTCGTCAGGCGGCCAATATTCCTGGCAATATTCGGTAGATGAACTTGGATTTAAATGCCACATGAACGATATTATGGCCGTCATCGGGCTTGCTCAGCTGAAAGTTCTGAATGAGCACAATGAAATGCGCAGACGGATCGCGTTGCATTATAATGAAGAATTAGCGCGGATACCATGGATAACCAGGCCCGTTGAAAAGGATTATACACGGAGCGCATGGCACAACTATGTCGTGAAAGTCCCTTTCAGGAATGAGCTCAATGAGTTCCTCAGGATTAAAGGCATCTCTACCGGTGTCCATTATGAGCCAATCAATCATTATGGAGTTTTCAAGGGAATGAAAGCCGATGTGCCCGTGATAGAAAAAGTATGGGAACATTTATTGACCTTGCCATTGTATCCTGACCTGAGCGAGTTGGAAATTGAACAAATAGTTGAAGCCATTAAGGAGTTCGGAGTGGAAAAAGGCTTATGAAAATCCTTTTTTTAACCTTCGGCCCTCCGGTGATAGCCAGTTCCAGAACAAGGGTTTATCAATATATCCCTTTTCTCCGGGATGACGGGATAATCTTTAAGATAATACCGGCTTTCACCGGGATACCATACCGGTTAAGAGGTTCCGTGTCGTCTGGCGCCGGGACCTCCGTTATTTTGCAAAGGGCAAAACGATTTTTGCTGGAGCTGAATATATTGTTTTGGAATATATTCAATGTATTTTTTTCCATTTTTCAGATTGCGCGGGCCGTTTTTGTTTCTGTCGTATTTTCATATGATATCGTATTTGTTCAAAAGGTCTTCATGCCCTTGCCGGCCTTGAGGATCCTTAAATTCTCTGGTGTGAAACTGGTTTTTGACTTTGACGACGCGATATATACACAAAAAGGTATTTTTAGAAATCAAACCCGGTTCGATAAAATGATCCTTCTTTATGATCTGGTGGTATTGGAAAATGAAGAAACCGGGAATTATGTACGCGGAAAAGGCGTCGACAATATTCTTACTATCACAGGCCCCATAGACGTAAATAGATACAGAGGGCAAAAGCGGCCCGATAAAAATGTCATCGTTGCAGGATGGATCGGGAGCCCGTCTTCCAGTAAATATTTATATATGATCAAAAGTGCACTGGCCAGACTATGCAATAAATATCCCGAACTTTATTTCGAGACGATCGGCGCCGGAGATCTTGAGCTTGAAGGTGTGAGACTCATACAGAAACGCTGGGCCATGGAATCCGAGGTCAGGGAGCTGCAGGATTTTGACATCGGCATTATGCCTTTGGCCGATGATCCTTTTTCAAGGGGAAAGGGCGGATACAAATTGCTCCAATACATGTCAATGGGGATCCCGTGTTGTTCATCGCCAGTAGGCATAAATTCCATACTTGTGGAAGAAGGGATGAACGGATTGTTGGCCTGCAACGAAGATCAATGGTTCGAGAAGCTCTCCAACCTGGTTGAAAATGCCAGTCTAAGGAAAATGCTGGGTGACAACGGAAGGGATCTCGCCGAGAAAGTTTATTCTTTTGAGGCGGCATACCCGCGGCTTAAACAATGTCTTGGGGCTTTATGCCAGTCGGAACGGCAGCCGCAAAGCCTTTCCTGCGAGAGCAAATAGGCTGGCTTCACTCACGATGCAGGCAAATACAGTCTTGAAGCGACCCGACAGCTATTGCGAAACTGGAAAGACCGGACCGTCAACCGGAGGGTGGAAGGGAAAAGAGGAACGGTCCAAATGCGTAATCTACGTCGCCAATACTTCCTGGTATCTTTATAATTTCCGTCTTGCTCTTATGGAAAAGATGGTTAATGACGGATGGCGCGTTATAGCGGTTGCGCCCCGCGACAGATATTCATGCCGGCTTGAGGGACGAGATATTCATTATTATTCTTTGCCGATGTCCCGGAAGGGCGCAAATCCGATTGTGGATATTGTGCTTCTTTACCGCCTTTATAGGCTCTATGTTAAAGAGCAACCGGCGCTGGTACATCATTTCACTCTGAAACCAGTCATTTATGGCACAATTGCTGCCCGAATGGCCGGAGTAGCCTCAATTGTCAACGCCCTGACCGGCCTTGGCTATGTTTTTTCTAGCAAAAGAGCAAAAGCGCGGTTACTGCGCAGTGTGATAAGCCGTGCCATGCGTTGTATCATGGACGCGGAAAATATACGCGTCATATTTCAGAACCCTGATGACAGAGATGTATTTGTTTCCCCGGATCTTTTGAACCCTGCGCATACAGTGCTGATCCGCGGTTCGGGGGTAGACGTGGATAAGTTTACGCCATCTCCTGAGTGCGAAGGCCATCCTGTCGTGCTGCTTTGCGCCAGGATGCTCAGGAGCAAGGGGGTGGATGAATTAGTCGTTGCGGCACGCCATTTGCGGGAATTGAATATACCGGGACAAATAATTTTGGCTGGGGAATCCGATCCTGGCAATCCCGAAGCAATACCGGAAGAGCAATTGAGGCAATGGAATGAAGAGGGCACAGTCCGATGGCTGGGACATAAGGAGAATATGTCTGAAGTTTACGCCTATGCACATATAGTAGTGCTTCCGTCACGCGACAGGGAAGGGGTTCCCCGCACTTTGATCGAGGCCGCCGCATGCGGGCGTGCTATTGTTGCCACTGACGTGCCTGGCTGCCGGGAGATCGTTCGCCATGGTGAAAACGGATTGCTGGTTCCGGCCGGAAATGCTGAGGCACTCAGTCTGGCTTTAAAGACACTGATGGAGGACCCTTATTTGCGTTTGCAAATGGGGGCGAAAAGCCGTGAGATCGCCGTCTCAGAATTCTCCCAGGAAAACGTTATAAACTCGACATTGAAAGTATACGCAGGTCTGTGCGGACGCATATTGCGAGATGGGGACTCATTCTAGTGAAAACAACGAGCACGCTTAATATTGTTTTGGAGAATAAAGGATGTCCCATGGGTTGCGCCGATGGCGGCGATGTGGTGCTGACCGGTCATGACCGCCTTCACAATTTACCAGGCGAATTTAGAATTGTCAGGTGCCGCCATTGCGGACTGATGCGCACCAATCCACGGCCTACTGCGGAGACGATCGGATTTTACTACCCTGATGATTACGGCCCCTATCAGTGCACGCGTGTTGACCTTTCAAATGTTTCGGCCCGGCGTTTCTACTCCTATTTGAAACGGCGCGGGCGTACGTTGCTTCAACTCAACACCCAATGCCTGCCGAATCTACTGCCCGGGAGGATACTAGAGATAGGCTGTGCCTCCGGCTCTTTTATGCACGAGATGGCAGCCAAAGGGTGGGAAGTTGAAGGCATAGAGTTTTCCAGCCATGCCGCCGAATCAGCCAGAGCGCTGGGGTACCCGGTATACGCAGGCGCGCTCGAATCCGCTCCTGATCCAAAAAAGCGCTATGATCTTGTTGTAGGCTGGATGGTGATGGAGCACTTGCATGATCCAGTGGGAGCGCTAAAAAAATTACACAAATGGGTAAAGCCAGGCGGTTGGCTGGCGGTCTCAGTGCCAAATGCCGCGGCGCTGGAGTTCAAGTTCTTCAAAAACGCGTGGTACGCTTTGCAGCTTCCAACGCATCTTTATCATTATACCCCTCAGACGCTTGGACTTGTTTTGCAGAAGGGTGGATGGCGCATGGAAAGTTTAAGGCACCAGCGGGTTCTAAGGAATCTTGTGTCGAGCACGGGATATCTTTTGCAAGACAAGAAAATATTTTTGAGATCTGCGGAGTTCCTGGTTAATTTTCCTGAAAGGGCCGGAATGAAAGGCAAGATGGCATTATATCCATTTGCTTATATTCTAAGTATCCTGGGCCAAACAGGTAGAATGACGGTATGGGCAAGACGCAATGATGATTGAGGGGCTTGGAGCACGGAGGTAGTTACGAACAGTCTTGCCTGTGGTGAAGAACTTTTTCTATCTCTGCAATGTGCGGACAGGAGCCTGGATCATTGTTCTTTCCCCGTGATCGGTTAATCTTCCGATCTCAGCGCCAAATATCATATTGACTCCCTGCCCCGGGTCGGATGGATCGATCATAAAATCAGATTTTTTATTGGCCTCATTAAAGTCACCGCCAAAAAAAGCTTCCCAATGTGCGGCATGACTCAGGTGCACTCCGTATCTGTGATTCAATTCTGCAAGTGTACCGATAAATGTATTTACTCCGCCCATATTTATGAAAAGTCCGTCTTGTCCATTGTTAATGACCTGAAGGCTTGTGGATGTCCCGGCATTGGCGTTTGCGGGATTCAAATAGCTGGAGTTGTCGTCGTCGATAGTGACCCCATTTCGGCCATTGCCGACAGAAATGACCGAGTCTATCCGCCATTCGTTTTGATTTCCTCCCGGGTTATCCTGGCCTATTCGTATCCCGTCACGCCCAATCCTTGAGATCCCGATTTTTTCTAAAACAATATTATTAACTTGGCAACTAAATAATAAACTTATATGGTAAAATATGCGCATGGAAAAGATCGATGCACGAACACTGAGCCAGGA
>JAKAEG010000149.1 GCA_021819985.1 Nitrospirota bacterium
AACACGATCGGGCTCGACAAGGCCGGCGGAGTGGCCCTGCCCAACAGCACCGGCGTGCAGATCAGCGGTGCCGGCGCAACCGGCAACACGATCGGCACGCTCTCGAACCACAACCTGATCTCCGGAGGAGAACACACCGGGGACGAAATAGCTTTTGTCCACCTGGTTCGATACAGGCACCTTCACCCTGGAAAACCCTGTATCGCTTTTTTTCACATAGACCCATGCCTTGTCCTGCAGCCACACCACGGCGGATATGGGAACGAAAAACCCGCTTTGCATCCCGGCTGCAGGCATTTGGGCAGTGACATTCATTCCGGGGATGAGGGCGCCGGAACGGGAAGAAGCAATGTAGATGAAATTCATTCCCTGTATTCTCGGGCTCGTGCTGGGGGCACGCGAGACAAACCTTGCAGGTATCCGGCCCCCGACAGGAGGTTTTATCGAGACCTGCCCGGGAATGCCCTTAAGTGGGGCTGCCGGAGAAATGGTAAGCCGCACAAGCACGTCCTTTCCATCAACGATCTCCCGGAGAGGAGGCTTGTAACCGAATATCCAGTCCGCCACCACAGGGCCCCAGCTAATGCATATGTCGTTTCTTATCGACCGCAGGGCCGCGAGCGCAGCGGTCTCCTCAGCCCTGTCCGCTGAAAGCTGCGCTGCCGCTGCCTGAACCACCCGGTCGGAAATGTTCTTGCCGTTCTCGTTCAGCACTTTCAGCCTCGCATACTCTTGTGCGGATGCGCCGCGACGGGCTTTCGCTTTTTCGACTCCGGATGTTGCCGCAATATAATTTCTATACGCAGCGCCGAGCCCTTCAGGAGTCAGGACCTCTCCATAAGCCGTCACCTGTTGCCGGTAGAGACCCGGCTTGAGCGCTATTGTCATAATACCGCCAGTCTTTTGCGCCTCTTCGCTGATGGTCACCGTGTAGCCCGTCGGCTGAGGGGTTGGCCGGCGCATTTTTCCTTTTCCGGCATTTTCGTTTTCCCCTCCGCTCATTGCAAAAAAAACCGCCGCTGCGGCCGCAGCGAACAGAAGCGCGGCAGTTATCAGCCCTTTTCGCCCGAATTTCATTTTTCCGCTCTCCTGCCTTTTATCTTTTCCCCTGGTTGCAAATAAGACGAGGCCGTTCCGGGAGTGTTCTCCCATTCGATGAGCGGTTGTTGAACCGCGTCTTCCAGCCTTCCCAGATTCTCCTCAGCCGAGACAAGCGCGTCGAAACGCGAAAGTTCCGCCGAGGACAGCTCCAACTTCGCCTGCTCTAGATCAAGGCGGTCGGATGCTCCCAAAGCAAACCTGGCCTGCATTGCCTGCATATGGCTGCTCTCCGCCGATACAAGGGAATCAGCAACTTGCAGTTTCCTTATCACTTCGCCGTACGCCGCCAGCGCCCTGTCTATTTCCCCGAGGATCCTTGCCTGCAGGGCCGCGAACTTTGCCGCCGATTCCTTACGTCGGGCCTCGGCTTCTTCGATCGGCCCCTCATTCCTGTTGAATAGCGGCAATTCGATGGAAAACCCGAGCGACCATTTGTTGTCTCCCTGGTCCCACTCATAGCCCGGCCCGATGTGGATATCGGGATACTGCTTGGCGATTTCAAGCTGCAGAGCGGACTGGGAGGCCTGGTACTCCTGGAGGGCCGCCAATATATCCGCCCTGCCTAGAAGCGCTTTTTTGCGGACATCCTTAAGGTCAATCGGCCCGGGAATCTGATTAAAGATGCCGAAGGATATCTGAATCCCGTTAAGGGCCTTTGCCCGAAGTCCAAGCGCTGTTGCCAGCGCACTGCGAGCCTCTGCCTTCTTTTTTTGATTCCCGGCAAGCAGAAGACGTGTTTTATCCAGGGCTAGGCGGGACTGTGTGACTTCAAATTGGGAAGACTCTCCTACAGTTAACCTTTCTTCAAACAGCTTTGCCACCTCCTCTTGGGCCCTTAGCTGGTTCAGCAGGTATTTTCCCCTTTCAGTTGCCGCATAAAGGTCCAAAAGACTCTTTCTTACTCCGCTCCAGACCTGCCATGAGGTTTCGGCGATATTCAGCCGCGCTGCCAGGGAAATGTGTTTTGCCTGTTTAATGCGGTACCCTCTTTTCCCGGCGGTCTCTATGGGAATATCCAGCGATAGGCCCCATGCCCAGGGTGAAATTCCACCGGGCGTGCTTGAATGGTGTTCTCCAAAAAGCCCTATGCTCGGATTTGGGATGCCTCCCGCTGTGATAATGGCCGCATTGGCAACACCCCATTTGGCCCGCATCACATCAAGCGCCGGGCTGTAATAGGCGGCGGCGAGAGACAGCATTTTAAAATCCCATGATGCAGGCGGCCACGCAATTTCTTTCTTATAAATATTTTTCTCAATGAAACTTTCGAGCTTTTTGCTTTGCAATGTCCTCATCTCGAATTTCGAGGCCGTCTCAGATGGTGATATGGGCCTGGGATGAAAGCTCGCGCAACCAAAAAACAGGGAAAGAAATAGCAAAGGAATAAATAATTTCACGCGTTCTTTACTTCTCACAATTCTCCTATTTCGAGCTTTATAATCTTTATCAGGTAATGAATTCCGTCTGGTTTTTAAGCCATGCCAGATATGCTTCCAGTTTTACCCAAAAACATCTTTTTTTGAGGCATCCTCAGCGGAACCTGCAATTTAACTGACACCTTAGAATAATAAAAAAAGATTAACCGGAAGATTATCTGAGAATTACTTTTTGGTAATGTTGCAAAGGAGATAATTGTGCAGAATTAAAATTAAGAGGAATGGGGAAGGGTTATGGTAAATGTGCTGCCCTTTCCCGGCAGACTTGTAACGGTAATATCGCCTCCGTGTGCCAGAACAATAGCTCTTGATAGACTGAGACCAAGACCGCTGCCGGCCTGAAATCGGCTCTGATCGCCCCGGTAAAACCGCTCAAAGATACGGGACAGATCCCTGTCGGAGATTCCGACACCTGTGTCGTTGACGGAGATCACAACATGAGCATTTCCCCTGGAAACAGATAGAGTGACAGACCCACCGGCCGTAGTATATTTAATGGCATTATCCAGTAGATTGGCCAGCATGCGCTGAAGTTTTTGTTTGTCTCCAATCACTCTTAAGCAATCAGCCACCTCCATTGTAATACCCACACCTTTATCTTCGGCTACTGGGTCAAACAATTCGCAGGCGTCTTTAATTAATTGGGTAATATCGATATCTTCCATAGTAAGTTTTGATACGCCCGCTTCTGCCTCAGATATATCCAGCATCGTATTGATTATTCCCAACAGGCGGTCACACTCCTCTATGATGCTCGCTGCCATGGCCTCATACTCATTAGTTGTTCCTCCGCCAGTCAGTGTCATTTCAGCAACGCCGCGAATCCTTGTGATCGGGTTTCTGAGATCATGGGCAATATTATCAGTGATCTCCCGCATCCCTGTAACCAGTGCGTGAATACGTTCCAGCATACTGTTGAAAGTCGATGCGAGCCGGTCAATCTCATCACCATGTCCTTTCACAGGAACCCGGCTGTCAAGAAGGCCATTGGATATATCAATTGCCGTTTGCGTAACCTCTTCAACACCTGACATTGCCCGCTTGGCCATGAACCATCCAACCAGCGACGCAAGGATCATCACAATGCCCATCGCTGTTCCAAAAATCTCCCGGAAGCCCTCCAAAATCCGCTCATCATACATCATGGAATGACCTATTTGTAGTATCTCGCCTGATCCGACAGCAGCATAAAGCACGCGGACTTTATACCCAATCCCCGGGATCGCGAGCGTCTCGAAAACAGGCTTATCAGCGGTAGTATGCTTCAATGCGATTCTGTCAATGCCAATATCCTTCCATGCCGAAAAATCGGACGCAGCAAGCTCCTTTCCGTCAAAAGTCAGAAGACGGAAGAATACCTTTCCTGTCCCAGTTGAACTGGACTCACGAACCATCTCGGCCCTGACCGCCTCGACACCTTGAGAATTCAACAGCAATGAAAACTCCTTTGCCTTGTCCACAAGTGCTTTATCTGTATGCCTGTGGATGTCGGAAATCATCATAACGTACAGGACCAGGAAGGCCGCGAATGACGAAAGTGCGAAAGCGATTACATACCAGATAGTTAATCGGAATGCTACTGTGACTCGTGATCTAAGGAGTTTCATTTAATTACATATCCAACGCCGCGGATCGTGTGAATCAGTTTTTTTGTGAAACCCCTGTCAATTTTGTCCCGCAACCTACACATACGCGCTTCAACCACATTTGTCTGAGGGTCAAAGTTATAATCCCAGACATGCTCCATAATCATGGTCTTGGAGACAACCTTCCCTGAATTTCGTATAAGGTATTCTAGCAAGGCGAACTCGCGTGGCTGGAGATCGATCTTCCTGTCTGCTCTGAAAACCTCACGGGTAAGGAGGTTCATGGAGAGGGGGCCTACTGTAAGACGGGTGGGCTCTGACTCGCCATTGGCCCTGCGGATAAGCGCTTGAACACAAGCCAGAAGCTCGGAAAAGGCAAACGGTTTTGTTAGATAATAGTCACCCCCTGTTTGAAGCCCCTTGACCCTATCATCAACAGAGCGTTTGGCGCTGAGGATGATCACGGGGGTGTTTATCTTTTTTTCCCGAAGCGTTTCTATGAGACTCCAACCATCCAGCTTTGGTAGCATAATATCGATTACCGAAGTGTCATAGGATTCGGTCATGGCCAGATGAAGTCCATCTTCGCCATTGTCCGCATGGTCCACAGCAAATCCCGCCGCTCTTAATCCATGTTTGACAAAGGAGGCTATTTTCTGGTCGTCTTCTACAATCAGGATACGCATATTCAGGATGTCCCGGCGATCAGATGCCGCCCATGACGTGGAAAGCAAAAACCGCGGCTGAAGCTGCCAGACAATAAATGCCGAAAAAGTACCAGCGGCCACCAAGCAGCCATTTTGAAAGCCAGCGGAGGGCAATGAGGCCGGAAATAAAGCTGAATACCATGCCCAGAAGGCTGGGATAGAGCAGGCCCGCTGTGCCAGGAAGGTTCATAAGAGACATGTGATGCGCCTTGAGTATTCTCCATAGTTCGCGGACAATCACAGGAGGTGTGAGGACAACAGCAAGTGCGAAACTGAACTCCTCAGCAGGCATCCTTTTCATCCCAAGGATGAGGCCTGTGGATATCGTGGCTCCCGAGCGCGAGAAGCCCCGAAAAGGTAAACAAAGGCCCTGCACCGCGCCTATCAGACAGGAACCTTTCATGTCAAGCTGGTTTCCCTCTTTCCCCTCTGAAGTCTCTGCGCCTGCCCCGCGTCCCTTCCAGCCGGAAATCAATATAAGCACACCCGCTACAGCAAGCCCCGACCCAATGATGGTCAAATTGCCAAATATCTGCTCCACCTGGGCATGAGGGCCGCCCAGCACAAGTTTTTCAATGACCTCCATGAGCAGCAGGCCCACACTCCCCGTAAGGAAGGTGGCCGCTGCCACTAGGATCGCGGAGTTTTTAAAGTCCTTCCATGAGCCGAAAAAGGTCTTTTTCCATGACTTCCAGAAATAGAAAATGACCGCGAACATGGTCCCGGTGTGGAGCATAACAAGAAGGAGAGTCATCGAAGGGGCCGTGGGGTTTAGCCCCAGGAATTTTTCGGCTATAATTACATGAGCGGAAGACGAGACTGGTAGTAGTTCCGCAGCGCCCTGGACAACCGCAAGTACAAGTATCTTGAGGAAGAACATTATTCAACGATAACATCATCAGGACAAAGCCTGCAACATGTGGATCCAGGCTTGGTTCGGATTTGTGAGGCAAAGACCCGCTTCTTTTGGGTGGTTTGCAATTTGGTTCTTATTTCAATCCGGGGGAAAAGGGAAGCGCGGTTTCTATGAAAAAATCTGCCTTTCTCTTTACAGTAATCCTTTTCCTTTTCGCCACAAGGTCTTTTTGCTATGGCAGTTTAAATCTGGTCAGACAGATCGAACTACCTAATGTAAAAGGCCGTCTGGATCACATGACAGTCGATTCCAAAAAGCAGTTACTCTTTGTTGCCGCTTACCGCAATAATTCGCTGGAAATTATCGATCTCCGCCGGGGAAAACTTATTCGGTCGATCAAGGGTCTGGATGGGCCGCAGGGCGTGGAATATATTCCATGGAAGGGCTTGATAGCGGTTTCAAACGGCGGAGACGGCACTTTGCGGTTTTTCAAAGCAGATACATTGAAGCTGGTAAAGACCATCCATTTCCGAAGGGATGCGGACGATCTGAGGCTCGGTCCTTCGGAGAAGAGACTATATGTGGCTTACGGGGACGAGGCAATTGGAATTGTCAGCCTTCGGGGGCTTAAACGTATCGGCGATATATGGCTTGGGGTCCATCCGGAATCCTTTCAGATTGACCGCTCGTCGGGAAAAACATATGTAAACTTGCCGGGCAAAAGAGAGATCGCCGTTATTGCCTTTAAAAGTGGAAAAATTATCGCCCGTTGGCCTTTACCCCTTGCGCATGATAATTTTCCGATGGCGCTTGACGAAAAAAGGCAGCTCCTGTTTGTCGGAGCTTGGACACCAGCCGAACTGGTTACCCTATCGTTGCATAAAAACAGAGATCAGGCAGCTTGTTTGAGGCGCTCGATATAATGCAAGACACCTTTTTGGACCGCCGGATTGGCGCTCATCGTAAGCGTAAGGATGCCGCCGGGGCTGGTAAGACGCCCGGCACGCTGCAAAAGCGTCCTCCTGAGCGTATTTGCTTCCGTGAACTGCCAGAGCGCGGCTCTTTTCTCGGTGGTGCCTCTGTTTTTTTCATGAACCTGCATGTGAAGTTCCCTGAACAGATTGTGCGCGAGAATTGCCGACATCATATAAAGGTGATTGCCATGAAGCCGCCTGACGGCAACGTAATCCATATTGCATTGCGATTTCAATTCGCTGAACGTATTTTCCTGGGACCCGCGTCCATTATGAAAGCACAAGACCTTCTTCATCGTAGTCTGCTTGTTCGTAACGATCACCTTAAACTCATAGCCCTGCTCATGGGGTATGAACATATCAAGCTGAACGGGATCCTTCGACAATATCTTGACTTTGTGCCTGATAAAGAGAAACCGGAAACGGCTGTCCCACTTCTTGGGCTTCCATTGGGCATTGAAATACGAAAGCTCGCCATTGAAGCACCGCCAGCGCCGCCGGCCCTGAATTATCCCCTTAAGCTCGGCAAACCTCTCAAAGGGCACCGATATCGTAAACTCGATCCCCTTGGCGTCGAGCGCTTTGACGATCTTGTCGCTGAAAAAGGCGCTGTCCATGCGGACCTCGATGATGATGCCGGGGCGGACAGCGCGAATAATGCGGATGCACTCCAAAATGAACTCAAGGGCTCCGTTGGAATCGTGGACATTGCCCGAGCGGGGAAGCACGTCAAAGACCTGGCCCGTCTGGGCTATCGTGCAGAACAATGGATAATAGCTCCTTTGACCCTTCTTTTGTTTGTTAAAACCGACCGCCGCGCCTTCGGCCATCCGGCCCGTGCGCAAAACCGATCCGTCGAAATCAAGCGTCACCCGGACCAAACCGAGGGCCTGAATTCTTGCAAGCAGCATCTCCCGGCACGCCTGCCTGAGCTTCAAGATGCTTTTATCGTCAACGCGGGCCAAGGCCCTGCTTACCGTCGAAACATCGGGAAGCTTCTTGAGTCCCAGAAGTCGAAGCGCCATGAGGTCGTCCCGGTAGTAGTCCATGTCCCGGAGCCGCCGGTGACCCAACATCAGATGCACAACCAGTATGAGGACAATGATGTGATGACCAAAGACCGGGCTTGCATCCAGATGATCAAAACAGGTGCGCAGCCGTTTCTTCAGTTCCAGCTTCGAAAACAATTGCTGAATAATTACCAGTCCGGCAAAGGACGTAAGCTGCTGGTCTTCAAACCGAAGCTTCGGAATTCTGTGGACACGGGAAGAAATTTCTGCTTTACTAGACTTCACTTTCAGTGGCCTCCTGGTTTGGTTGATTTTGCATCACA
>JAKAEG010000150.1 GCA_021819985.1 Nitrospirota bacterium
TATTCTTTTATACGGGGGTGAAATTATCGATCTGCCTGGATTGAAGGTGCCCCATCCGCTTATGCACTTAAGAGAGTTTGTATTGAGGCCGCTTTCGGAAATCGCCCCTGAAGCTGTACACCCGGTTTTAAAAAAGACCATAGCCCAGCTGCTTTCTGAACTGACCGGTAATACAAGTGACAAGTAACCTGCATTAAGTTCTAAAGGACTCAAAAAAAGAGCCATGCCTTCTCCGCCTGCCGCCCGGATTGCTTTAATCAACTGAGACGCTACCTTTTCCAGTTTCTTGACAGTTTTGTAATAATAAATCAAAATATCTTACCTATGAGGGCTTTGGTCACAGGAGCCACCGGTTTTATTGGGAGCCATCTGGTGCCCAAGCTCCTTAAAGACGGGTACAAGGTGCGGTGCCTCACAAGAAAGGCCTCCTCACTTGAAAAGGTGAGCGGTCTGCCGGTTGAATTATACACAGGGGACCTTTCAGACCCTGGGTCTCTGGTAGAGGCCGTGCGCGGGGTGGACTATATTTTTCACCTTGCCGGGCTAACCAAGACCAATGAGGACCGCGAATTCTATGACGTGAATGCCCGGGGGACCAGAAACCTGGTGGAAACGGCAGCGCGGGAGAACCCGGGGTTAAAGAAATTCATTTATCTAAGCAGTCTCGCGGCGGCCGGACCGGTCCTTGAAGACCTTACGCCCCTGACCGAAGAGGTCCTTCCTCATCCGGTATCGCATTACGGGAAAAGCAAGCTTTTGGGCGAGAAGGCTGTTTCGGAGGCGGCGGGCAAGTTCCCGGTTATTATAATGCGGCCAACCGCGGTTTACGGCCCGGGGGACAGGGATTTTTACCTGCTTTTTAAAATGATCAAAAAGGGGATATTCCTGTACTGGGGGATGTCTCATTATTCGCTCATATATGTGGAGGACCTTGTAAGGGCCATTGCGGCCGCCGCCACAGCCGGTATGGAATGCGGAAAAGAAAAATCAAAAATATATTTCCTTTCCGATGGGAATATATACTCCAATCTGGAGATAGCCGCCGCCATAGCCCAGGCGATGCCGTGGGCGAAACGGGAAAAGCCGGTAAGGATACCGGTGCCACGGTTTCTTCTCCCGGTGGCTGCCGCATTTTCAGGTATCGGCGGACGGGATTCAGGTATAATAAACCGGGATAAGTTGCGGGAGATGAGATTCAAAAACTGGTGCTGCAGCGCGGAAAGGGCCAGGAGCGAAATAGGCTTCGAGCCATTAATCACCTTAAAGGAAGGGGTCAAGTGGACAGCAGACTGGTACAGGAGTCATCAATGGATATAAAGCGTCAGGATCTATTTGAAAAATGCAGGAAATTCACCAGGGCCAGGGAGCTGATGCACGCTGGTCTTTATCCGTATTTCAGGACCATTGAAAGCGCGCAGGACCCGATAGTTTACCTGGACGGCAAAAAAATGATCATGGTCGGCTCCAATAATTACCTGGGGCTTACCAATCATCCGAAGGTCAAAGAGGCCGCCATCGAGGCCATCAGGAAATACGGCTCAGGCTGCGCTGGCTCTCGTTTTCTTAACGGCACTCTCGATATCCATGTGGCCCTTGAGGATAAACTGGCCCGTTTCATGCGCAAAGAGGCCGCGCTCGTGTTTTCCACCGGGTTCCAGGTGAACCTTGGGGTGATATCGGCCCTCTGCAGTAAAGACGATATTGTGGTCATAGACAAGATGGACCATGCGAGCATCATAGACGGCTGCAGGCTTTCCTATTCCGAAGTAAAAAAGTTCCGGCATAATGAGATGGACGACCTGGAGCGGGTGCTGAACGCTTCCCAGGGGTCTGCGGCCCTTGTGGTGGTGGATGGCGTTTTCAGCATGGAAGGCGACATCGCCAGGCTGCCCAATATAGTGAGCGCCGCCCACAGACACGGCGCGCGGGTCATGGTTGACGACGCTCATGGTATCGGCGTTCTGGGCAGGACAGGCCGGGGCACCGCGGAGCATTTCGGGCTTGAAAACGAGGTGGACCTTATAATGGGCACCTACTCCAAATCCCTTGCCTCGATAGGCGGCTTTATAGCCGGGCCTGATGAAGTCATCCATTATATCAAGCATTTCGCCCGTTCACTGATATTCAGCGCAAGTCCGCCTCCGGCCTCCGTTGCCGCGGTCAGCGCCGCGCTCGATATCATAGAAACCGAACCCGGGCGGCTTGAGCAGCTTTGGAAAAATACTTATAAAATGATGGACGGGCTCAAGGGCATGGGATATGAGACCGGGCCGACGGAAACCCCCATCATTCCCATAATGCTGGACGATTCGGAGACCGCCTTCAAGATGATACTCATGCTCCAGGAGGAAGGCGTGTTCGCGAACGTGGCGGTCCCGCCGGCAGTGCCCAACGGCAAGGCGTTGATAAGGACAAGCTACATGGCCACGCACACGGAGGAGCACCTGGACATCGTGCTTGAGGCGTTCAGGAAAGTGGGCAAGGCGCTGGGGCTTATACAGTAAAAAACGGGCAATTAAACAGAATGCTTTTAACAAGAAGGGGCGGGTTTCGCCCCTTCTTTATTTGTTTTTTCCCCAGGTCCATAGAAAAATTTTAAAGGGGGTTTTTTCTGAATGGAGCCGCACATATCCCGCGCCGAATCCAAAGAGGAAATTTTCATTCCGGAGGGCTGTTATATAATTGAGGCCTGGAACATTGAATCGGATAGGGCGGTTTCTATCGCGCGGGCGCGCGTCCTGCCCGGCGTTAAAACCAAACCCCACAGGCTGCGCGGGATACATGAACGGTATCTGATGATCGAAGGCTCCGGAAGAGTCCGGGCCGGCAACATGCCGGAACAGGAGGTCAAACCCGGCGATGTGGTTTTTATCCCGGCCGGCACTACCCAGCAGATCACAAATACCGGGGAGAAAGACCTGGTATTTTATGCGATATGCACACCCGCATTCGAGTATGCCGCATATGAAACCCTGGAGTGACCTCACCGGAAACTAAACAAAACAAAAACTCTTCAGAATTTTATAATATTATCATTAAAGTTTTAACAGCCATGCTGGTTTGAACTCATAAATAAAAAATTATGCGAGGACAATATATGAAAAGACTTTTCGAGAAAACGGCAGTTAACGGGATGACGCTTGAAAACAGGTCTGTGCGGTCTGCCACATGGGAAGGCATGTGCGATAAGGACGGGCGCCCTACTGAAAAACTTGCCTCCTGTTACCGTGGCCTGGCTGAGGGCAAGGCAGGGTTGATCATCACCGGGTATGCGTTTGTCAGACCGGATGGCAAGCAGATGCCAGGGACACTTGGGATACATGCGGATGATTTTGCCGCCGGTATGCGCGCTCTTACCCAGGCGGTCCACGAAGAGGGCGGAAAGATATGCATTCAGCTTGTCCACACAGGGGGGCAGACCACAACGAAGGCGGCGGGCAGGCCTCCACTGGCCCCTTCGGCTGTAAAGGCCGAACAATTTTTCGAAGTGCCTCAGGAGATGACCAGAAAAGAAATAGATGAGATCGTAACGGCCTTTGGCGACAGCGCAAGGCGGGCAAGGCAGTACGGATTCGATGCCGTCCAGCTCCATGCGGCGCACGGCTATCTTATCAACCAGTTCCTTTCCCCTCTCACCAACCGCAGGACGGATGAATATGGAGGTACTGTGGAAAATCGTTGCCGATTTTTGGTTGAGGTCTATCGCCGCGTGCGTATTGAGGCAGGCCCAGATTTTCCTGTTTTGATCAAATTGAACGGCTCTGACAACCTGGATGGCGGCCTCGGCCTGAATGACGCAATTTATGCCGCCCGCCTGATGGACAGCGAAAAGATCGATGCCATAGAGGTAAGCGGCGGCACCCCCGCATCGGGCGAAGAGGCCCCCATCAGGAAAAAAATAGACAGCTCCGAAAAGGAAGGATATAATCTCCCGCTGGCCAGGGAGATCAAAAAAGCGGTCCTGTGCCCGGTTATGGCGGTAGGAGGCTTCAGATCGCCAGAGGTTATCAATAAGGCGTTAGCAGAGGACGGTATCGATTATATCTCGATGTCCCGCCCCTTTATCAGAGAGCCGAGACTGATAGAGAGGTGGCAAAAAGGCGATACAACACCCGCAACCTGCATTTCGTGCAACGGCTGTTTCAGGCCTGGCATCAGGGGAGAGGGGATCTATTGCGTTGTGGATAAAAAAGAGCGGCAAAATTAATTTTAAAAAATCTCAGATCTTTTGAAAGGGGAAAATGGACGGTAAGGGATTCGAACCCTCGACCCCCACGTTGCGAACGTGGTGCTCTCCCAGCTGAGCTAACCGCCCTATTATTGGGACCTGCCGCAATTTCCCGGCCTTTTTTTCCCGCAGTCCGCGCGAAAGTAATTTTAACATATTTATGGCCTGCAAATCCGCCGCCCTCCGGCGAAACATTACGGCGCTGACGGTCTTAATCCTTTCAGATTAAGCTGAAGGGACTTTCCGCCTTCCCATTCGTTAATGACCGGGGTAAAGACCGCGTCTACAGCCTGGCACTCCTCTATCAGATTGATGGAGGCGCCCATATTGAACCCGATCGCGTCAACCGGGAAATTTTTTTGTCCTTTTTCCTCCCGGAGCTTCATCTTGAGATGCCCCTTTCCCACTACCCGTAAATTCAGGACCTGAAGCCTTTTGGCGCCCAACAGCGGTTCGGGATTTCCCGAGCCGTAGGGCTCAAGCCTGGTCAGCTCCTGTACCAGATTCGGGCCTACCTCTCTCAAGCTTACCTCCGCGTCTATCTTCAGCGTTGCCCGGAACTCTTTTACCCGCTGCCGGACAAGAGAGGAAAATTCTTTTCGGAAGCTCTCCACCATTGCCGCTTCAAGCCTGAGGCCCGCAGCCTGCCTGTGCCCGCCAAAGCCCAGAAGCATGTCCTTAAGCTCATTCAGCCCGTCATAAAGATCGAATTGCGGGATGCTGCGGGCGGACCCCTTGGCCACAGCGCCTTCCACCGACAAGACCGCGCTCGGCCTGAAATGCCGCTCTGAAAGCCTCGAAGCCACTATTCCCAGGACACCTTTGTGCCAGCCCTCGCCGGAGGCGACGATGGCCCCGTCAAAACCCTCGCGTTCGAGGGCCTCCCTGGCCTGCACGTGCACTTCCTCTTCCAGCCGCTGCCTTTCCTTGTTTATCCTGTCCAGTTCGCGCGCGGCCTGGACAGCCTCATCTTCCATTGAGGAAAGCAGAAAGCGGACTGCGCAGGATGCGTCCTCGATCCTGCCAGGGGCATTAAGCCTGGGTATGAGCGCAAAGCATACCGCCCTCGCGCCTACCTTGCCGGAGCAGCCGGCCAGCTCTTTTAATGCACGCAAAGGGGCGCGCTCGCTTTTGCCGATAAGCTCAAGGCCGATCTTTGCTATTATCCTGTTTTCTTCTGAAAGAGGGACAAGGTCGGCCAGAGTGCCAAGGGCGGCCAGGTCCAGGCAGGTGAGGGCGTCATCTCCCAGGAGGGCCTGGGCCATTTTGAACGCAACCCCGGCGCCTGAAAGCTCAGTCTCGCCCGGTGTGAGCTTTGGATTTATGAGGGCGCCGCAGCGAGGGGTAACCGGATTGCCTTCCGCGTCTCTGACAGGCTCGTGGTGGTCCGTGATGATCACTTCAAGGCCATTTTTCGCGGCCAGCTCCGCCGTTTCGAAGGCCGTTATGCCGCAGTCCGTCGTGACCAGAAGCCCTGCTCCCATCTGAAGGGCGCGTTCCACACCCTCCTTGTGAAAACCGTAGCCGTGCTCGAAGCGGTTGGGAATAAAGTAGCCGGTCTGAAGTCCGCAGCGGTTCAGGGCATCCACCATAATGGCCGTTGAAGATATGCCGTCCACGTCGTAGTCGCCGTGCACCAGCACGGGCTTCCCTGAGGCCTTTGCCCGGTTTATTATTTCCACGGCCTCTTTAACCCCTTTTAGCGCAAAGGGGTCGGGAAGGCTGTTAGCGCCGGTCTCAAGAAAACTTTTGACAGCCTCGGGTGTCTTGATCTGGCGATTGATCAGGATGCGCGCAAGGATATTGGAAATGCCCGCGGCCTTTGAAAGATAGTCGGCATATTCCTTGTTGGCGCGCTGGAGGATCCATATACGGTCCATCAGAAACGATTCACCTTGGGCACTGAACGGTTCATAAAATAACCACCCTGCAAGACGGAGTCATAAGCGATGCAGCGGGTCACAACCGGTCCACAGGGCTGTGGACAATCTATCAGGCCAGAGAGGATTCGCCGGAGCGGGTTTCGCGATGCATAACTCACTCCGGCTTGGAAAAAAGAAAAAGAATCTTCGCGGGCATCAGCGCCTGCGCGATATAGTTTTCCCGCCTATCAGGATGACCATCGGGCTTGCCACGAACCATGAGGAGTAAGTGCCTACGATAACGCCAAGGGTTATGGCCAGCGCGAAGTCATGTATTACCTCCCCGCCGAAAAACAGGAGCGCAAGCGATGAGAAAAGCACGGTCAGGGACGTTATGGCGGTCCTTGAAAGCACCTCGTTTATACTTTTGTTTACAATCTTCTCCACCGGATCTTTGAGCATGCTGCGCATATTTTCCCGGATACGGTCGAACACGACAACAGTGTCGGTGAGCGAATATCCGGCTATTATGAGCAGCGCGCTTATGAAGATCAGGTTTACTTCTTTTCCAAGCAGATAAAAAATGCCAAGCACCGCGAACACATCATGGAAAGTCGCTATGGCCGCTCCCACGCTGAAACGGAACTGAAAGCGCATCGTTATATATGCCAGAATGCCGATCGTGGCAAAGAGGATCGCCACTATGGCGTCCTTCCTTAGCCTGCCTCCGACCTTGGGGCCCACTTCGGTAGTGAGGTCCACTACAGGACCCGCGTAGGCGAACTTGGTTTTAAGTGTGCTGATTATGGAATTGGATATGCCGCCCAGGGTTTCCTGTCTCCCTTTCACCATCACGATAAGCTTGTTTACAGTGGGAAGCTCCTGTAGCTGCAACCCCTTGAGGCCGGTGCCTTCAAGCGCGGCCCTTGCCTGGTTCAACGGCACCATTTTCTGGAATTTGACCTGCACCTCCGTGCCGCCCGCAAAGTCTATTCCCTCATTGCCGTGTCCGCTCCATATCATTACGAGGCCAAATATTCCAAGCCCTACCAGTGCTCCGGATATGAGGAACATGAATTTTCTTTTCCCCATGAAATCTATGGCGGTATTTTTTATGAACTCTATCATATGCTTAATTTCCTCACTTCTTTTTTCAGGTGCATGAGGTCAAAAATGGTTTTTGTGCCCACCAGCGAGGTGAACAGGTTTATGGCAACGCCCAGCGAAAGCGTTACCGCGAACCCTTTTATCGGGCCGGTGCCGAACTGGAAAAGAACAGCCGAAGTTATGAGCGTGGTCACATGAGAGTCGAATATCGTCCAGAACGCCTTGTTATATCCGCTTTCCACCGCCGCCTTGGGAGTTTTGCCCGCCCTCAGTTCCTCTCTCATCCTCTCGAACATAAGGACATTGGAGTCCACAGCCATACCAATGGCCAGTATGACACCGGCGATGCCGGGCAGCGAGAGAGTGGCGTTAAGCGAAGCCATGGCCCCCATTAAAAACAGCAGGTTGAGAATAACGGCGAAATCGGCGATGAGTCCCGATACCCTGTAATAGAAGATCATGAATCCAAGCACCACTATCAGTGCCACAATGCCCGCCTTCTCTCCGGCGAGTACCGAGTCCCGGCCAAGTGATGGCCCGACCGTCACGTTCTGCAGCATTTTAAGCGGGGCCTTGAGGGCTCCGGCCTTAAGGACGATGGACAGGTCCTTTGCCTCTTCCATGGAGAAACTACCAGATATCTGGGCGCTTCCTCCAGAGATCCTCTCCCTTATTACAGGAGCGGAATAGACGTTGTTGTCCAGTATGATGGCAAGCCTTTTCTTTACGTTTGCGGCCGTTATCTGGTCG
>JAKAEG010000151.1 GCA_021819985.1 Nitrospirota bacterium
CCTTCTTGGTTGCGTTTTCGGCGCGCTCGGCTATCATTTAATGTGGGTGGGACGGTAAAGACCATTGGGAGGGGAACTGTACGCACATGAGCGGAGCAGCAAAGGCCAGCGAAATGGCATTCAGGGCGAGAAGGGCCATAAGGGGCCTGGATATGGCTTTGGACAAGGAGCCCGCCCTTTTTATTGAGCAGGACGGAAAACATTGGCTGAACGGGCCCGCAAGTCTTCTTATCGCTGAAAAGGGGCTTGGCTGCGAGGACCTGGTCGAGAGCATCAAGATGGGCGGAGGACGGTTTCGCGAGATATTTGTACAGGACATTCGCCTGGAATTGATAGGGTTGCCTTGCGGCGGGCTGCTTGTTCTGCTTAAAAATGCGCCTCTTAACGGGGGGCCCAATGCCGTCCTAACACCAAAAGAAAAACATGTGCTCATAATGCTTGTGAAGGGTCTTTCGAATAAGCAGATCGCCCATAATCTTAAGATGAGCCCCGGCACCGTAAACAGCCATCTGGATAACATTTACAGGAAATTCGGATGCTCAGGCAGGCTGCAGGCCTGCCTCACCGCTTTAAACAGGGGGCTTATCTGCCTGCCAGAGAAAAAACAGAAGCAGAAGGCGCTCGTTTAACAATATTAATAGTCTCAAAATAGTCTGAACATTCCTTGCCGTCATTCCCGCATGTCTTTAGCGGGAATCCAGGTAAAAGGGCAATCTTAAAATGGATGCCCGATTAAGGTCCTCGTAAATACTATTATGAGACCGTTAATAACAAATATGAGACCGTTAATAACAAACTTGACTCTTCCGGTTGCCGTATCTTTTCTGAAAATACTTGACAATATTAGTAAAGTATTATAAAAATAATTATGCTTAAATTATCGACAAAGGGACAGTACGGGGTGCGCGCGATGTTCGAGATCTCAAAGGGACATCCAGGAGAGCCGGTCGCCATAAAGGAAATAGCCGCGCGGCAGGACGTCTCTGTCGCTTATCTTGAACAGATATTGAACACACTTAGAAGGTCCGGCCTGATAACCAGCGTGCGGGGGCCGGGGGGCGGATATCTGCTTGCGCGCCAGCCGGAGGACATAAGCATAGGAGAAATATTGAAAAGCCTGGACGGCCCGATCGCGCTTACGGCCTGCCAGGACCCGATGGAAGGCTGTGTCAGGGCGGACGGATGCGTGACATCCCTGTTATGGAAAGAGCTGGGCGAGAAGATAGAAGGTTTTCTGTATGCGATGACGCTCCGCGACCTGATTGCCGGGAAACACAAGCAGAAACAAAAAGACCTGTCCGGGGGAAAGTATGCAATTGAAGGACTTGAAAGAACGGGGAAAGCCGGGGCGTGAATTTGAAGTTTGTGGAAGGGATAAAAGCGGATGTAACGGCCGATATCGTTTACATGATGTGCCCGATGCATCTACTGAAACTGGAGGAGATGATGAAGACGCTTGAGGGCGGGCAGGTGCTTCAGATAATGACGGATTACGACGGCGCACTGACAGATATCCCGGACTGGTGCGAGAAAACGGGCAACGAATTTCTTGGCATTGAGGAAGCCCCGGACTTTTATAAATTCTTTGTGAGAAAGAAAGGGAGGTAACAGGATGGGCGCGCGGTATTTTGATTATATGGCCACCAATCCCCTGAGGCCCGAAGTCCTGGAGGCCATGCTGCCTTTTTTCAAGGAGCGGTACGGCAATCCTCTGAGCCTTTATGAGCTGGGGCAAAACGCAAGAGCGGCGATCGAGGAGGCCAGGTGGAAGGTCGCGCAGCTTATTGGCGCAAGACCGCAGGAGATAATATTTACTTCAAGCGGAGCGGAGGCCAATAATTTTGCGCTGAAGGGGCTTGCCAATGCGCACACCAAAAAAGGCAAGCACATTATAGTTTCAAAGATGGAGCACCATTCCATCCTTAACCCGGCCCGAGCCCTTGAAAAAGAGGGGTTTGCGGTGACCTATCTTTCAGTGGACAAACACGGGCTGGTCGATCCATCCGCCTTGGAAAAGGCCATTACGCCTGAAACCTCGCTGGTGTCCGTTATTCATGCAAGCCCTGAAGTGGGCACCATTGAGCCTGTAAAGGAGCTTGCCGCGATCGCAAAGAAAAACGGCTCGCTTTTCCATACGGATTGCGTGGCGAGCGCCGGGTATTTGCCACTGGATGTCGAGGACCTGGGTGTTGATGCCTTAAGCCTCTCGGCCCATGAGTTTTATGGCCCAAAAGGGGCCGGGGCGCTTTATCTCAGGGGCGGCACGAGGATAATCCCTCTTATATACGGCGGCATACAGGAAAGCGGAAGGCGGGCCGGCACCGAGAATATCCCCGCAATAGTGGGAATGGGAAAGGCCGCGGAGCTTACAAAAGCGGAACTGCCCGAAAGGGCCCGGAAGCTGACGGAAATGCGCGACAGGCTGATAAAAGGCGTGCTTGAAAAAACAGAGAACGTCTATCTGACAGGACCTTCTCCGGAATCGGGGGCGGAGCGAAGGCTCCCCGGACTCGCCAGCTTCTGCGTGGAGTTCATAGAGGGCGAGGCCATGCTTCTCATGCTTATTGCAAAAGGGATTTACGCTGCAAGCGGTTCGGCCTGCTCCTCAAAGGCCCTTAAGGCGTCTCCCGTGCTTTTGACCATGGGGATCTCGGCGCAGCTTGCACAGGGCTCGATAGTTTTCAGCCTGGGTATGGAAAATACAATGGAGGACGTTGAATATGCCATCGGGGAGTTCCCGGCGGCGGTCAAGAGACTGAGGGAAATATCGCCCTATGCCGGAGGCTGGGGCAAAGTAAAGGAGACAGACCCATGTATTCCGAAAAACTGATGGACCATTTTACAAATCCGCGCAATGTAGGGGAGATCCAGGAAGCCGACGGAACAGGAGAAGAAGGCAATCCCACCTGCGGCGATGTGATGAAGATCACCATAAAGGTGGAAAACGGGCGCATTGCCGACGCCAAGTTCAGGACCTTCGGCTGCGGGGCGGCCATAGCGGTGTCAAGCATGGTGACAGAGATGGTCAAGGGCAAGACCCTGGAGGAGGCCATGTCTATTACGAAGGAGGCCGTGGCCGATGCCCTTGGCGGACTTCCTCCGCAGAAAATGCACTGTTCTAACCTCGGCGCCGACGCCCTGAGGCTCGCAATAGAGGATTATAAGAAGAAAGGGACGGCAAAGTAGCCAGCCACTCCGCTAAAACTTAGCTTTTAAAAGCCGCCAGCGATGGCGGCTTTTATTTTTTGGGCCGTTTTTTGCTTTTTTGTCTTTTTCGGTTTGAAATCTGTCCCGGTGACATAATTTGACAGTAATTTGACCACTTTGATACGATAAAGCCCATGGCGGACAAGGCCCTTATTATCAAGGAAACACAGAAATATCTTGCAAAAGGGCAGATTGACAAGGCCATCACCGAGTGGGAGAATTTTCTCCAGTCCTCTCCCGATGCCAACTCTTTTAACACGCTTGGCGACCTTTATTTAAAGAAAAAAAACGGGCAGCAGAGCGCGATAGAAAAATTCCACCGCGCAGCCGAGATATTCAGGAAAGAGGGATTTTCGCTCAAAGCCCTTGCCCTGTATAAAAAAATACTGAACATTATTCCCTCAGATGCAAAATCCCTTTACGTCCTTGGCGAACTTTCCGAAGAAAAAAATATCGTGGCGGACGCCATAAAATACTACCTGTCCGCCGGGGACCTGTTTATGAAACAGGGCCTGAAGACCGAAGCGGTGCGCACGTATTCAAAAATGATAAGGCTTAGCCCCGACAACCTGGCTTTAAGAAAGCAGATCGCGGAAGTCTATTCAAAAGAGGGTTTTGTCGAGGAGGTCTCGTATGAGTATGTGGAGATCGCCCGTCTGCTTGAAAACCGGGGAGAAACGGAAACGGCAATAAAGTACCTCGATCATGCCGTGGAAATAAAACCCACAAACAGGGCGGCGCTTTCCGCCATGGCTTCCCTTTATGAAAAGACCGGTGAAAAGGAAAAAGCTGTCGAGAGCCTCAAAACGGCTGTCACCAGGACCGGCAAAAGCGATGAACTGCTGCTTCGGCTGGCAAAACTCTGCCTGAATACGGGCAAACTCGATGAGGCCAGGCAGTATACGGAGGAGCTTCTGCAGAAAGACCCGGATAATCTTGAGGCAAAAAGGGCATCGGCCGATTTTTATTTCAGGCAGGGCGATATGAAAAATGCCTGGGCCCAATACGTTCCGATAATCGAGGAGCTTGTCTTTAAAAACCAGTTCGACGAGGCCGAAAGCATACTCGCCATTTTCATGGAGGCTGAACCCGCACATGCAAGGAAGGTCCTCATTGCGCTCTGCAAACAGAAAAATGATAACGTGAGGGCTTTGGGCGAACTCAAAAAATTAGGGGAGCTGCTCAGTGCATCAGGGGACGTCAACGGAGCGGCGGCCTGTTTCAGGGAGGCCCTTTCGATGTCTCCCGGCGATGAACAGCTTGCCCGGATGCTCCACGAATTTACAAATGAGCCGGGCGCAGCGGAAGAAGAAAAAGCGGAAGCGGAAATTCCGAAGGCTGAAATGCCGGAGTATGAAAAAATAAAAAAATCCCAGGAGATATTTCAAGATGAAATGTCCCGGGATACGGTGGCGGAAGAGGCCGGGAAATATGAATCGGACTCCCTGCAGGACCTGATGTCACAGGCAGATGGGATGCTGGCCTACGGCAAGCTTGAAGAGGCCAGGGAGATACTCGAATCGCTTAAGCTGAAGGCGCCCGGAGACATCGCGCTGCATTTGAAACTGAAATCCGTTTATCTTTCGGCAAACGACAGGCAACAGGCCGTGACGGAGTGCATTATCCTTGCGGAGCTGTATCGCAGGGCCGGCGATGAGGCAAAGAAAAACGAAGTAATAAATGAGGCATTTGAGATCGACCCCTCAGACGAGCGGCTTCCGGAACGCTTCGGCAGACGGGAGGCCCCAGCGGCGACGGAGGCAGAAAAAGAGACCGGACCGGTCAAGCTTGATTCGATTGCACAGCCCGCTGATTCGACCTCGCGGCTGGACGATTCAACCTCTCGGTCCGCTGATTCGACCTCGCGGCCCGATAAGGCGGAATATGCTGAAAAGCTTTCCGAGGCGGCCTTTTATCTGGACCAGGGCCTTTATGAAGAGGCTGAAAAAATATATAACGAACTGAAGACACATTTCCCGCTTGATGAATCAATAAAGGCAAAGCTTGAGGAGATAGAGGCATTAAAGAACCAGCCGGACATACGGGAAAGCGCGACTGACACATGGGAAGGAGGCCTGTCCGGTTTGGGTCAGACGCCTGTTTCCGGGGATGTCCCTGAAGGAGAGCTTGAGGGGGATGTGGTAAGAATATTTGACGAATTCAAAAAAGGCGTTGAAAAGCAGATAGAACCCGGAGATGCCGAAACGCGCTATAACCTGGGCATCGCATATATAGAAATGGGTCTTCTGGACGACGCGATAAGAGAGTTTCAGTCCGTCCTCAGTGAGCCGGAATACGGTATAAAGGCCGCCTCATTTCTTGCAAAATGCTATATTGACAAGGGCTCGTATCTTCTTGCGGTGGAAGCGCTCACATCCGCACTTAAGGACATGGACCCGGCACATGAGGCATATTGGGGGCTCAAATACGACCTTGCCCAGGCCCGGGAGAAAAACGCCGAACCGAAAGAGGCGCTGCAACTGTACTCGGAAATTTCCGGGTGGAACAGCGGCTTCCGCGAGGTGGCAGCCCGGATAAAGGCCCTTGGCGGGACCGCGCCCGGAGGAAACGGCAAAAAACCTGCATCCAGAAAAGACAGGATATCGTACATTTGATGGATTATCTCGGATTTTACCAGCTGAAAGAGCACCCCTTTTCGAATATCGTGGACAGCCGGTTTTACTACAACAGCCACCAGCATTCGCAGGCGGTGGTAAAGCTAAAGCACGCCATCGACGCAAGACGGGGACTTTCCATCGTGGTCGGCGACATAGGGGCGGGGAAGACCACTCTTGCAAGAAAACTGCTCGATGAGCTGGATGAGAACAGGTATGAGGCCGCGCTCCTGGTAATAATACATTCCTCCGTAAGCTCGGAATGGCTGCTTAAGAAGCTGGCGCTTCAGCTTGGAGTAAGCGATGTAAAGGAATCCAAGCTTGAGGTGCTTGGGCAGATATACGGAAGACTGGTTGAAATAAACGAGCAGGGCAGGATAGCCGTGGTCCTGATGGATGAGGTGCAGATGCTCAAGTCCAGGGAGATCATGGAAGAATTCCGCGGGCTTCTGAACATGGAACTCTCTGACGGCAAAATGATGAACCTGGTGCTCTTCGGGTTGACCGATATGGAAGAGATACTTAGCCTGGATGAGCCCCTGAAACAGAGGGTATCAATGAGGATAAGGCTTTCGGCCTTATCGGAAGAAGAGGCCAAACAGTATATGCTTCACAGGCTTGAAGTGGCCGGCGCAAGAAACGGGCTGTTTACGCCTGTAGCGCTCGAGGCCGTCTACAATTATTCCAAAGGCCTCCCGAGGCTCATAAACACAATATGTGACAATGCGCTTCTGGATGGATTTCTCTTTAAATCAGAGGTCATAGACGAGCAGATCATAAAGGCCGTTGCCATAGATCTTGGCCTCAACTGTGCGTAAGTGATATCCGGCTGATCCCCAGCTCAAGCGAATTTCCCCTGTAAAGCACCCTTATGTTGAAAGGGTACCAGAAAGCCCCATCCACACTCCTGTAATCGGAATATGTAATGACAGCGTCAGAGTCCGGAAGACTTATTGTCTGACTGACCGGCACATACGTGCGGGCGGCCAGGACGAGCCTCCGGTTCCCGGTTGAAAGGATGACCGCGCCAGGCAGCTTTTTTGCTTTTGATTTTTCTGTACGATACCCGGAGATCTGCCACCACATCAGGGCTTTTTTAAACACCTCCTCATAGACTTCGTATCCGGTGCTACTGCCAGCCAGGGTATCAAGATCGCCCACCAGCATTCCCATCTGGTAAAACCTGACGCTTATCCCATCGGGCGTAATGTCCGCCACTGCGTCGGCATTCATCTTCTGGCCGGTCCTCTTTTTAAATTTGATGGAGAGCGCCCCGTTCATAGAATCGAATTTATTTGAAGCCGCCTCGATGAACGAGTTTACATTTCCCGTATATTCGGGTATCCGCGGCCGCACCGGCGCGCATGAATACGCAATGAGAAGAAGAAGGCTAATTAAAAAGAGCTTCGATGGCTTCATCTATGTTCCGGACCCCCGATATCTTCAGGCCGCAGGCCTTGTCTTTCAGTTTATCGCGGTTGCCCAACGGGATAATCGCGTTTTTAAGCCCTATTTTTGAGGCCTCTTTCACCCTGGCCTCGGCGTGGTTCACCGACCTTACCTCCCCGGAAAGTCCGATCTCCCCGAAAATGAATGTGTCTGAAGGCACCGGCTTTTCCTTCAGGGAGGACACGACCGCCGCCGCGATGGCAAGGTCCGCTGCCGGTTCTTCCAGCTTGAGCCCGCCCACCACGTTCAAAAAAACGTCCGTTGCCGCAAGGTGCACGCCGGACACCTTCTCCAGCACCGCAAGTATCAGGTTCACACGCTGGGAATCAAGCCCCAGGGACGACCTCCTCGAAACCGAAAAAGTTACGGGCGTGACCAGCGCCTGCAGTTCCACCAGAAGCGGCCTGGTCCCTTCCATGCAGGCGGCCACCACGGAACCTGATACATTGATCGGCCTTTCCGCCAAAAAAAGCTCCGAGGGGTTCTCGATCTCATGCAGACCGGAGTCCGTCATCTCGAAAACGCCTATCTCGTTGGTCGAACCGAAGCGGTTCTTGACCGCTCTCAGCACGCGGAAAGAATGCCCCCTTTGCCCTTCGAAATAAAGAACGGTGTCCACAATATGTTCGAGCACCCGGGGCCCCGCTAT
>JAKAEG010000152.1 GCA_021819985.1 Nitrospirota bacterium
GGCGGAGGGGATAATAAAGGCATGGGTAGATAACGACCCCGGCCTACTTGAAACGCTTGTGCCCACCGATGTCTTCCGTAATTTCAATAAAGCGATGCTCGATGATTACCACCGGGCCATAAGGCCTTTTTTCGAGGCCCTTGGACTTTTCGATGAGGCCGGGGGAAAGGTCGTTTTTGAAAGGCTCCTGGCAATCCACGGGGAGCGCATGGCCAAGGAGATCGAAAGGGTGGAAAGCCCCGAAGAGACGCGGTCCAAGGTTTTCCTGCTTTGCCGGATATACCAGGAGATCGTAAAGAAATATTCCCTTCCATATGCCGGCAACGTTCTGATGGGCGCAGGGTGCCCCGATGAGGCCGCCCTGTATTCCGGTATCGGCGAATGCCTTGAGCATTTGGAAGCGCTAAAAAAAACGGTCCTTTCACCGATCAAAACGGAACCAAAAGAGAACCTGTATTTCAAGAGGCACATAGCCTTCGGGATTCCCTCGGTGCTTGGCACGTACCGGGAGGAAAAATTCGATGCCCTGGGCGATTTTTTAAGGACAGGGGAAAAGGCGCGGCTTTTTATGGAGGGCATTATTTCGGATGTCTCGGGCAAAAACAAACAGGAGGGACATGAACCCGGCGCTTTGACCTCTGCCGGAATGAAGCCCGGCACGAAACAAGTAAAAATCCGGATAGATGCCCTTAGACAGGTATACGGGATACTGAACCTGCATGGCATATTCGAGAATTTTCAGGTACGGGAACTCTCAAGGATCTTCGAGACGAACAGGCTTTTTACCAGCCAGGTCCTGGATATGCTCCGGATATGGCAAAAAGAACTCAAGTGGGCAGTGGAATCGTTCAGCCGGGAATTTCTTCCGCCGCTGGGGCATGTCCTCAAGACCTTTTTTACCGCGTCCGATTTTCAGTATGGCCCCAATATGCTTCCCGATTATCTTTTGAACCTTGATCCAAAAGCTGCGGATTTCGTGGACAAGGCGTCCGATATCATTATCAGGGACATGATGGCAGGCTTGCCGGGTTTTACGGAAGCCGACGGGCTGATAGACGCAATGACGGACAGGCTGTCCGATCTGATCGGGCAGGAAGGGGACACGGTATTCAATCCTGAAATACCGGAAGAACAGGCGGAATTTTTTGTTATCGAAGAACTCACCGGCGATGAGGCCATGAGGCTTTCCCCGGTGCTTGGCGGCAAGGCCAAGAACCTGGTCTATCTTAAAAAGCGGGATTTCCCCGTGCCGCCAGGGGCCGTGTTTTCTTCCAGGCATACGGAAGATTATATGGCTTATACGGCAAGCGGGGGTTTTATGGACGCACTGAGAGATGCCGTCCGGAAAATAGAGGAAAGGACAGGAGAGAAATTGGGCGGAGCAGAAAACCCTCTATTCCTTTCTGTAAGGAGCGGCTCTTATATCTCCATGCCGGGTATCCTTATATCAATACTGTACTGCGGCATGAACCAGGAAACCCTGAATGCGTTCATAAAAAAGAGCGGACAGGCCTGGCTGGCCTGGGACTCCTACAGGAGGTTCCTCGAACATTACGGCAAGTCGGTCCTTGGGGTAGGGCCTGAAGTTTTCGATGATATAAAACAGGAAGTTATTAAAAAAAGCGGTTTGGCCTCCCTGGAATTTGCGTCAGATGTGCAGTTAAGCGGCATTTGCCGCGCCTACCTGGATGCTTTTTCGGCAAGCGGGCTTTCCGTCCCCGATGATGTTTACGAGCAGTTGAGAAACTCGGTGAGAGCGGTTTACGGGTCCTGGCACGGGGAAAGGCCGGCCCAGTTTGCCAGGTTCACGGGAATGTCCCGCCATTGGGGCACCGCGGTTTCCATAATGCAGATGGTAAAAGGCAATCAGCCGGGGGCAGGCGCCGCCGTCTTTTTTACAAGAGACCCCGCCACGATGGAAAAGAGTATCTACGGGGAGATAAGAGAGAAGGCCACCGGCGATGAACTCGTTTACGGGGCGCGTATGAACAGGCCCATTACAAAAAAGCAGAAAGAGATGTTTGGAGGAGAGGGAAGTAAAAGTCTTGAAGAGAGCGACCCGGAGTTCTTCAGAATGATGAACGGGCTGGCGCAGCGGATCGAAGAGGCCATGGGCGGGCTCCCGCAGGAGGTGGAAACGACTTACCTGGAAACCGGCGGCGAAAAAAAGGTCTATGTGCTTCAGACCAGGAGGATGGAATTCTTCGACTCCGGGTTCATCCCGCGGTTCGAGGAAATATGCATGATGGAACCCAGGGTGATAGGCAGGGGAATAGGCGTGCACGGGGGGGCCTTAAGCGGGGTTGCCTCATTTTCCCTCTCCAATGAGGAAATAAGGGCGTTGGGCCGGAAAACGGGTCTGCCGGTAATTATTCTGCGAAATACGGCAAGCACAAATGACGTCTCCCTGATGACAGACATACAGGGGATAATAACGGCGGCAGGCGGGGCCACGTCCCATGCCTCCGTCCTGGCCCAAAAATTCGACCTGACCGCTATCGTCGGCTGCAAGGAATTGAATCTGGACATCGACCGTGAAGGCAGGCCTTTTGCCCGGATAGGCAAGGCCATAATAACCGAGGGCGCGCCCATAAGCATCGACGGCGCAACGGGACTCATTTTTTCGGGCACATGCCTGCACACCTCCAAAGGCCGTTACAGGTAATCCTGAGCTGTTCACATTATTATCAACTCTTATGGACTTTCAATGGCAGATTTAGTATTATCATCAGTTTGAAAGGGGTCGCAAGACGATGAGCCGGTTTTTTATGAAAATTGACTCGCAAAGGATGACAATCCTGCGGATGAAAATCCTGCTGTCATGCGCCTGCCTGGCGGTCCTGATCGCGCTTGCCCCCGGCCAACAGGCTTACGCCAGGGTCTTTGTCCTTAGTACATTCATTGGTAACCCTTACTCCACCCCTGAAGGGACCGGCGCCCTGGATTTGATAATAAAGGAAGCATTCAGGCGCATAGGCCAGAAAGCTGAGATCATTTACCTGCCCTCGGAACGGGGTCTTTCCAATGCCAACAGGGGTGTAGACGACGGAGACTTTGTGCGGGTCAGTGGGCTTGAAAAAGAATATCGCAACCTGGTCATGGTGCCGGAGAAGCTCGTGGAATTCGAGTTTACCGTTTTTACGAAGGACCCCTCCATCAGGACCAGAGGATGGGAGAGCTTGAAACCTTACAACGTGGGTATTATAAAGGGATGGAAGATACTGGAGAGGAATATTTCGGGGGTCCGTTCCCTGATGGAAGTGAAGGACCCGGACACTCTTTTTGTTCTCCTTGTAAAGGGCCATGCGGATGTGGTGGTCTGCGACAGAGTATTAGGCGAAAACCTGATAAAAAAGCGCGGACTTAATGGTGTGAGGGCGCTTGGTCCTCCGCTTGCAAGGCGCGGCATGTATATCTATCTTAACCGCCGCAATGCAGACCTGGCGCCCCGCCTGGCAATGGCCATCAGGCAGATGAAACAAGACGGGACATTTCAGAGGATGGAATCGGCGCCAAGGACAATGGAATCGTCTCCAAGACAATAAAGGCACACCTCCAAAGGCCGATACAGATACTCCCATTTATTGACACTATCATTTCTTATAGACTTTCAACCGGCAGATTTTGTATTATCGATTGTTGTTTTACCGCCAAATGAGAGGATGCCGGCAGTTTTTTGATTTCTGCATCAGGCGCGCCATCGGCCCTACTAAGGGCCTGAAAGGAAGGCGTGGTGCCGGTTTTTGATTTGAACAAGCCTGTTTTACAAAGGATGAAAATCCTGCTGTCATGCGCCTGCCTGGCAGTCCTGATCGCGCTTGCCCCCTGCCAAAAAGCTTGCGCCAGGGTCTTTGTCCTTAATACATTCGATGTTTACCCTTACTCCACCCCTAAAGGGACCGGCACCCTGGATTTGATAATAAAAGAAGCGTTCAGGCGTATAGGCCAGCAGGTAAAGATCGTTTGGCTGCCTTCGAAGAGGGCGGTCATCAACGCCGATCAAGGGATAGACGACGGAGATTTCGTCCGGGTAAAAGGCCTTGAAAAGGTTTATCACCACTTGGTGATGGTGCCGGAGATGCTCTGCAGATTCGAGTTTTCCGCTTTTGTAAAAGACCCTTCCATCAGGATATCCGGAAGGGAAAGCCTGAAAGCCTATAATGTGGGCATCCCCAGGGGCTCCCAAATTTTGGAAAATACCGTTACCAAGGTGCGTTCGCTGACGAAGGTGAATGACCAGAACGCACTTTTTGAACTCCTCATAAACGGGCGTATCGATGTGGCGGTGTACGACAGGAGGCAAGGTTACGGGCTTATGAAAGCGTGCGGAATTACAGGCATACGCGCAGCCGGGCCTGTCCTTTTGAGGTCTGATATGTACATATATTTGAACCGGCGTTATGCCGGTTATGTACCGCGCCTGGCCGCGGCCATCAGGCAGATGAAGCAGGACGGCACTTTCAGGCGGATAATGGAGGCGGGCCCGCTATGATGGGCAGCAAAAAAAGCAAAACAATTCAAAAGCAAAAAAATTCCCGGCGCGGGATCGGGCATTACCTCTGCAAAAGGATACTTTTCTTCAGCCTTTTTCTGGTCGCCCTTTTTACCCTTATCCAGGCAGGTCTGGATTACCGGAACCGGATCAACAATATTCCCAGGGATATTGGAAAGATCAACATAAGGCAACTGGAAGAATCCTTATGGGATTTCGACAACCAGGGCCTTAATATCCAGGCCGACGGGATACTTCATTTCCCCTACCTGAACTACGCGGCCATCCTCGATAAGGGAAAGGTCCTCGCCCAGGCCGGAGAGAAGAAAAATAACGGCGTTATAGTCCGCACAATACCGCTTACCCGCCAGTATAACGGAAGGGAGATGACCTTTGGCAGTCTTTATATCCAGGCGGACACCAGCAGGGTCTTCCATGACGTTCTGAACGATATCCTGCTCATATTTATTTTCCAGGCATCCATGGTGGCCGTAGTGGCTTTGCTGATCTTCAGCCTTTTCGAGATCGCCGTAACCCGCCACCTTGCGTCGGCCGCGAATTATTTCCGCTCCTTTGAGGCAGGCATGGACAAGCCGCTCGCTCTGGTAAAGATAAAACGCGGGGATGAATTGGATACCATGGTTGAGGCCGTCAACAGCATGCGCCGGAACCTGGATTCCGCCTATCGTAAACAGCTGAACGCCGAATCCAAGTTCAGGGACCTCCTTGAGACAGTCAGGCTTTCCGCGGTCATGCTGGATATTAACGGCAACATCACATTCTGCAACGATTATTTTCTAAGCCTCACCGGTTGGAGCAGGGAAGCGGCGCTTGGCAACAGCTGGTTCAATATGTTTTTGCCCGACGAAAACAAGGGGGAGATTAAAACGGTGTTCAGGTCCGTCCTGGATTCCGGAGAGCCTTCGCATTATGAAAACTCCATAATCACCCGTGACGGCAAGTTGCGCGATATCGTATGGGACAATTCCGTTTTGAAGGACCATGACGGCAATGTAGTGGGGACCGCAAGCCTGGGGTTGGATGTAACGGAGCACAGGAAACTGGAAGACCAGCTCCGCCAGGCGCAGAAGATGGAAGCCGTAGGCCAGCTTGCAGGCGGCGTGGCGCATGATTTCAACAATATACTTTCCGCCATCGTGGGGTACGCGCATCTGTCCCTGATTAAGGTGGACGAAAAAGGCCCACTTAAAGGCAATCTGGAACAGATATTAAGGGCTTCCGAACGGGCCACCACGCTTACTCAAAGCCTGCTTTCATTCAGCAGAAAACAGGTCATTAGCCCGAAACCCGTTGACCTGAATGAAATAGTGAAGGGGATGGATAAATTCCTGTTGAGGGTAATCAGGGAAGATATCAATATAAAAATACAGTGCTGCCAGGCCCCCCTCACGGTATTTGCCGACAGGTCGCAGATCGAGCAGATGCTGATCAATCTTACCACCAACGCCAGAGACGCCATGCCCGAGGGAGGGCATATCACTATCGAGACCGGGGCCATGCTCCTGGATGAAAAATTCATAGAGGCGCACGGGTTCGGAGAAAAGAAAGAGTACGCCTTTATCTACGTTTCCGATACCGGTTACGGTATGGATGAAAAGACGAGGCGGCGGATATTCGAGCCGTTCTTTACGACCAAGGAACAGGGGAAGGGCACGGGACTTGGGCTTTCAATGGTTTACGGAGTCATAAAACAGCATGCGGGCAATATCGATGTCTACAGTGAGCCAGGAAGAGGCGCGACGTTCAAGATATACCTGCCAATCGTCCGGGGCCGCGCAGTCGAAAAAGAGCCTGGCAGACCCATACATGCTCCTCTGGAGAGGGGCTCAGGGACAATACTTGTCGTCGAAGACGACCCTGTTATAAGACAGCTTAATTCCACGGTGCTCAGGGAAAACGGATATGATGTTATCGAAGCGGTTGACGGAGAGGACGCGGTCCGTAAATTCGGAGAAAACAGCGCGAGAGTAAGGCTGATCGTCATGGATTGCATAATGCCCAATAAAAACGGGAAAGAGGCTTACAATGAGATCCGCAAAACATCCCCTTCAGTAAAAGCGGTTTTTCTGAGCGGCTATTCCGAGGACGTCATAAGCAAGGAGGGACTTATCGATAAAGGGGTGGATTTCATCATCAAGCCGGTTGCGCCATCTGACCTGTTGAGGAAGATCAAAGCGGCACTCTCTTAAACAGGATATCAGGACCTGTCTCAAAATCATTTTTTAACGTGGATGCCCGACTAATACCTCGGGCATGGCGTCTTTTTCCCCGCATCTTTATTAAATCTTTACGCCTCCGCTGTTTCTTTTTGCACCTATTTAACATGTTTAATTGATACGATTTAATCAGGAAGTGTATTTTGCTCAATTGCCACCGGGATTTTCTCAGTCAAAAGGGGGAGCTTTTCATGGATATAATGTTTATTTTGCTGATGGCCGGACTGTTCGGCCTTTCATGGCTTCTGGTCGAACTTTTTGAAAGAATATAGGGGGTAAATAGATAAGATGGAAACGTTTTACTGGATAGGCGGCATCGTGACCTTGGTGCTTCTCGTGTACCTTGCCGTGGCGCTTTTAAAACCGGAGATATTCTCATGAACGGAAATGAGGTGCTGCAGATAATCATCTATTTTGCCGTTGTGGTGCTTCTGGCAAAGCCGCTTGGCTCCTATATGGCCCGCGTTTATGGCGGACAGCGGTCCGGCCTGAGTTTCGTAATAGGGCCGGTTGAGCGGGTGTTCTACAGGATTTGCGGGATCGATGCCGGGGAGGAGATGGGCTGGAAACAGTATGCGTTCGCGGTGCTTCTGTTCAGCGCGGCGGGGGCAGCGGCTGTTTATCTGCTTCAGCGCGTCCAGGCGGTCCTTCTGTTCAACCCGCAGAAGTTCGCGGCCGTAACTCCGGATCTTTCCTTCAATACCGCCATGAGCTTTGTGACCAATACCAACTGGCAGAACTATGGCGGCGAATCCACGATGAGCTATTTTACTCAGATGGCCGCCCTTACCGTTCAGAATTTCGTATCGGCTGGGGCCGGCATGGCGGTGCTCGTCGCCCTTATACGCGGATTAAAAAGACATTCCGCAAATACCATCGGCAATTTCTGGGTGGACCTCACCCGCGGCGTTCTGTATATCCTTCTGCCGCTTTCCATAATTTTCTCGATCGTTCTGGTGTCTCAGGGAGTGGTCCAGAGCATTGGCGGATTTAAAACCGTCAGTCTCACACAGACGATCACTTACGACAGCCCGAAATTCGACGCGCAGGGGGACCCCGTAAAGGATGCCAAGGGGAATCCGGTTACTGAAAAAGCCACTATGAATGAGCAGGTAATCCCAATGGGCCCCGCGGCCTCGCAGATAGCTATC
>JAKAEG010000153.1 GCA_021819985.1 Nitrospirota bacterium
AAACGGGATGTCCGAAAGCATGAGCGCGCAGGACATGCCGATTATCCCAAGGATGTCCGATACGTTTTCCTCTCCGAATGAAAGGAGTGTGGCTATTCCCTGGGTCTCTGAGAAAAACCCGTTGGGAAACAGCGGCCTGATCGGCCTGTCAATAAGCCTTGAGGTCAGGACCTCCTTTTCGGACGGCCTGCCTTCTCTTTTAAAAAAACCGCCAGGTATCTTTCCCGCGGCGTATGCTTTTTCCTGGTAATCTACGGTGAGGGGGAAGAAATCGAGTCCTTCTCTCACGGTCTTCTGGGCCACGACGGTGGCTAGCACGACCGTGTCTCCTATCCTCACAAGGGCCGCGCCATCGGACTGTTTCGCGAACTCCCCTGTTTCGACAATAAGTTTACTGTTACCGATACCGGTTTCAAATATATTCATTATTTATCTTTCTATTTCCGAATACCCAGGCTGACGATAACCTTGTCATAACCCGGCTTGTTGTGGGATTTAAGGTAATCCAGGAGCTTCCTGCGCTGTCCGACAAGCTTGAGAAGACCTCTTCTGGAATGGTGATCCTTTGTATGGGTTTTGAAGTGCTCGGTAAGGTAGCTTATCCTCTCGCTCAAAAGCGCTATCTGCACCTCGGGCGAGCCTGTGTCCTTCTCGTGGGTTTTGTAGTTATCGATAATGCCTTGTTTCTGGTCCTTGCTGAATGCCATTTTCCACTCCTTGCCCTTTACCCAGGGCTCTTTTTCTAAATATATTTCTGTTAATTAGGAAGCATAACACAACTTATGCGACCCTGTAAAGGAACTATTCTAGAAAAAATTAAAGAAATTGACAACTTCTGGTTTTTGAGATTACAATAATCAGGCATAAGCTTGCCTCGGCGGCGGCAGATTTCACAAAAGATTTTTCGCAAAAATTTTGATTATTTTTTCAGTCTGAAAATCCGCATCGGATGCGCCCATAGCTCAGCTGGATAGAGCGTCGGACTACGAATCCGCAGGTCGGGGGTTCGAATCCCTCTGGGCGCACTTTATTTTCATTGATAAGGGGAAAATTATAAAAGAGAACTGTTTAGCGGTTGCTTCATAACCTCCTTCTCATGCAGACAAGATGTGTTCCGCTCCAGCCCCTTTTCGTATAAAAATCGAGGGCCGTGGAATTGGAGGAATCCCTGAGGAGCTGCACCCGGAGCAGCCCTTTGAAAGCGCACCACTTCAGCGCCGCAAGAAGAAGTGAGGACCCGACCCCTCTTTCTCTTGCTCCTTTTTTGATAACCAGGTCTTCCAGCAACCCGACCCTGCCTCCCTCGGCAGTGGATATCAGGACCTGAACGGAACACATCCCCAAGACCTCGCCGCCTTTCTCCGCGACAAGCACAAGGGCCGAATTGCGGGCCTTGATGAGCGCGCTGAGCCCCTTCTCCTGTTTTTCCGGGGCGGGCTCGAAGTCAGCTTCTATGGAGAACAGCTCCTCAAGCAGCCCCCGCATAAAAGGCACGTCGGAGGGCCTTGCACGCCGGATGACAACCCGCGCGTCTTTAAACATCGTTTTTTTTATTTTTTAAGCCTCCGCATGGGCGTGGCATTTCTTGGTGCACACTCTTTCGCATGCCCCGCAGCCTATGCAATTATCCGGGTTGGCCACCGACATGACTTTATTGCCCAAATCATCTCCGAACTCGTCCTCGCCTTCAAACGGTTTTTCTATGAGTTCCATCACATCCATGCCGCATACCTTATAGCACCTGCCGCAACCTATGCATTTATTGACGTCTATCGACTCTATGAATTTGGGCAGCCATTGCCTGCCGCCCCTTGTGTGGCCCACTATCGCCATATCTTCCTCCTATGAGATCGCCTCATTTCCTTTTTCGCCGGTCCTTATTCTCAACGACTCTTCGACATGGCAGACGAACACCTTGCCGTCGCCGTGCCTGCCGGTCTGGTTTACCTTGATTATGGAATTAACTATCCCCGGCACCATCTCATCAGGCACGATTATGGTGAGAAGGCGCTTTGGCACGTACAGGGCCACTTTCGGAAGGGCATGCTCAAGCGCATATGTTGCCGGCGTTGGCCTGAGCTTCACAGCCGCGCAAAAACTCTCGGGCATTTCGGGATCCATTTCAGAACAGAGCACACCTTTCTGCTTCCCGCGTCCCTCCACGCTCTGAATGGTCACCGAGGGATAGCCGGCCTCTTCCAGGGCCTTTTTCGTCTCCGGCAGCTTGTCCCTTCTTATTATCGCGGTAATCTCTTTCATAGTTCCGCCTCGCCGGTCCTTATCGTGAAGGCGCTTTCCACGGGGCTCACGAATATTTTTCCGTCCCCGATGAACCCCGTCTTCGCCTTCTCATGGATTAAGCCTATGACCTTCTGCAGATCGCCGTCTTCCACAACCATCATGATAAGCGTCTTGGGAAGCTCGTCATAATGTATCGGGCCTATCTGAAGCCCCTTCTGCTTTCCTCTGCCGAACACCGGCATTTTGGTAAGCGAGGGATAGCCCGCCCCTTCCAGTGCCTGTACTACTTCCTGTTCCTTCTCCGGTCTTATGAAAGCCCTTATCATCTTCATCTTTTCTTCTGTCTCCTTTTTTACTTTTTTAACTTTTTCGATTCTTTTTACTTTTTACTTTTTGGATCACAGCGCCTTTTTCAGCCAGGGCGGAGGCGATGTCTTTATTGTCAGAAGCAGTTTTTCGAGCACGTCCCTGATGGGGACGGGTTCCTTGACCTTAAGCGGCATTATCATTTTTTTCGTAAGCCTTGCCGCGGAGGGCCCGCCTATTTCTGTCATGTAGATTATTTTGCAATCGGAAAGCCTGTCCACCTTCTGCTGCACCAGGTCCTCATGGGCCTGACCCATCCCTTTTGTGGCCTCTATGGCCCAGTCCCGATTACCCGCCCTGCCTTCTTCCGCGAACTTCCTTTCCTCCACAAACGTATATCCATCCGCGTTTATCTCGAAGACGGAAAAAGTGCCTGCCCTTCCGAAATGCTCATCCACATCGATTCCGCCGGCTGTCGCGAAAGCTACCTTCATCAGTGCACCTCCATCATAAATCTGTTTGCCAATGAATTAATAAAACCGGATGCGCCCCTGTACCCGATCGTTATTTCCTGACAGTAACCTATTTTTTTATAGACCGGAAAACCCGCCTGGTAAAGCGGTATTGCTAGCCTTCGGGCCGTGCCCTCTCCGTGGGAATTGGAGACAAGCAGGTCGAAATCACCTTCAATGGTAAAAAAGTCTCCAACCGAAACCTCATCCGCATGGATGACGGGCAATCCCCCGCCCCCGGATGGCTGCTGCGGAACCACCGCCAGCGGCACCATTGCCCCCATCTCATTCAACATATTTGAAACCGCCGCCGCGTGGTCCGGCTCAAGCGCTATGCACACTTTTTTGCCGCTCAAATGGAAATGGGCGTCCCTCATCACATCTATCAATATCCTGCGCTCCCTTTGGTATTTTTCAGGCACCGGCATCCCGCTTAGAGCAGAGAGCGTGGCGAAAAGCTCATCGGAGCCTGCAAGCCCGGAGGTGGCCGCAATGACTTTATATCCGATTCCGGTCTTTTCCTTTATGCGCTTTGCCGCGCTTTGAAGGCTTTGCCCTATTGCTATGGTGAATTCAGAGGATGCCATCTGTTCTACCTGGGCAACCGTTGTGCCGCCTGCCGCAAGCGGAGACAAACCCTGGCGGCTTCCGTCCAGGCTCGACAGGTCCGGAACAATTATTGGGCTGAGTCCGAAAGAGCGAACGGTCTCTTTCAGTTCGCAAAAATCCGCCGGTGTCAGATGAGACCCGCCAAGTATATTGATCCGGCCTTTCTTCCTGTTCGCCCGGTCATCAGGCAGCAATTCTTCCAGAAGGGCCTCGACCGCCTTTGAAAATCCGTCCTCAAGCCCGCCCGCGTAATCCGGGGTGTTTACCAGAACAATTCCGCGCCCTGAATTTATCGAATTTATCACTCGCCTCGTATCGTCTCCCTTGATCTCGGAGAGACCGGAAGTGAGCACCGCGATAAGCTCCGGCTTTTGCTTCTGCATTGCCTCTTCGATAACGGACAACAGTTTGTCTTCGCTTCCCATGACGACCTCTTCGGTAAAGAGCTTTGTGCTCTGGAGGGCGATGGGCTCCCTGAAATGCTTTGTGAGAAGCACTTTCTGTAAAAAAGAGCACCCCTGCGCCCCGTGTATCAAAGGCAGCGCACCGTCGATCCCCTGGATGGCCATGGCCGCTCCAACCGACTGGGAGTGCCTCAGTGGATTTATGGAAAGGCCTGTCGGCCCTTTCTTCAGGAGCTTCGGACGACCGTGGGAATTGTTCTCCTTTTTTTCATAAAAACGGATGCTTTTCGATATGTCCGCCGCAAGGTTCACAAGCCCGCTGTATCCGGCATAAGGAGTATGCCTCTCCTGGTTCACGTCCACAAACGGGAACCCCTCTTTGACCGCAAGATACAGGTTTCTGCCTCCTGCCACCAGGATATCCGCATTTTTTCCCGTCATCAGTTTCTTCAGATTTTTGGGGGCCGTGTCCTCGTATAACGGAGCGTCAGGCCCAAGTATCGCTTTCATCTTCTCTTCATCTTCAAAGGTGCTTTTTTTTGTGCCGACGGCGGCGACTTCGATCCCCAGGTCCATAAGGGCCTGTATAGTGGACCAGCTCTTCACCCCGCCTGTATAGAGGACAGCCCGCTTCCCTTCAAGATGGCCGTGTTCTTCGAGGGCCATCGCGAGCTTCCGCTCCTCTTTTTCCATGACCGCTTCGGTCCTCACCTTAAGCCCTTTAACGCCATCCGGGTCGAGCACGCCGGCTACCCCTCTTAAGGCCCTCGCTATCTCAGTTTTCCCGAAGAAAGAGACCTCCAGATATGGAATTCCATATTTTCTTTCCATCTCTCTGGCAACATTGATAAGGGCGCGGCTGCATACCACAAGGTTAAGCTTGGCCCTGTGCGCATATGCAATTTCGCGGAAGGTGGAATCTCCGGTGATCCTCGAAAGCACCCTGATACCGGCATCCTCCAGGACAGGCTCTATCTGCCACAGGTCTCCTGCTATGTTGTACTCCCCTATCAGATTGATATCGAAAGCGGTGGTATATTCCGGCTCCGCCGTGCCGATCACATTATCGAGGAGCGCCTCTCCGGCTATCCTGTTTCCCAGGTTCTTGGGCCCTACGAACCCTGCCGCGTTCACAGGTATGACCTTTAAGGGCATGGCGTTTGCGCCGGCCGGGGCCTCCGCGTTTATCAAAGCCTGGGCCTTTTTGCAAACGGCGTCTATGTCTTCTCCGGTTAACCCGCTTACGCATGTGGAATGGACGAATACCGCCTGGGGCCGCAGTCTCCTGAAGGCGTCCAGTATGGAGTCGAGCAGCCTTCCGTCGCAGCCGTAGATGATGTCCATCTCGTCCATTGCCGTGGTCAGTCCCATCGTGTGGAACACGCCTTTTTTGGAGAGCGTTCCCCTGCCCTCCCATGAATTCCCCAGGCATCCGATCGGTCCGTGCACGATGTGTACGGCGTCGGCTATCGGCTGAAGGACTATCATCGCCCCGTCAAAGGCGCACGATTCGCCCCCCCTGCTGCGGCAGAGCTTTTGCTTCGCTCCACCGCCCGGGCGGCAGCCCTCGTTCAAAAACTTATGCGGGCTTTTTGAATTTAACGGCATTTTTTTTCTTACCTGATAACGTCGAAGCTGGCCGAGTCCATGGTGTTTCTGTCCATTTCATCGAGCACCGTGTTCACTATCTGCGTCAGCATGTTCAGCGCGCCCTGGTAGCCGATTATGGGATACCTGTGCAGGTGGTGCCTGTCAAACAGGGGGAAACCTATTCTCACAAGGGGCGTGCCCGTGTCCTTCCACAGGAACTTGGCATATGAATTACCTATGAGCAGGTCCACAGGCTCGGTGAATAGAAGCGAGCGGAGGTGCCACATGTCCTTTCCCGTATATACTTTCCCGTTTGCGCCAAAGGGGCTGCTGGCAAGGAGGGCTGTTGCTTCCTCTCTGAAGTCCTTGCCACCGTTCGTGCAGACGATATGCACCGGTTCTCCGCCCAACTCCATGATGAAGCTGATAAGCCCCAAAAGCAGGTCGGGGTCGCCGGTCAGGGCAAACCTTTTTCTGTGCAGGTAAGGATGAGAGTCCACAACGGCATCCACCAGGCGGCCGCGCTCGTCTTCCAGTTCCCTGGGGACCGGTTTGCCAGCCATCCCGCTTATTTCTTCCAGCATGGCATCCGTATTGCCGATGCCTATGGGCGAAACAGAGACCGCCTTCTGGCCCCATTCCTTCCGGATATAATCGAGCGTCTTCAGCGAGGCATATTTCTGGAGCGATATTGTGGCCATCGAGTTTATCGAGTCCTCCGCAAGCTTAAGCGGGGTTCCGCCGGGATAGAGCTTGTATTCGCCCGTGTTGGGGGAATCATAGGCATCGCTCACGTCGGCAAGCACGGTGTGCTCCACTCCCATCAGGCCAAGCAGCCTTTTTATCTCCCTTATATTTCCGATATAGGTGTCGAACCCGGGGATGATGTTCAGCCTTTTCTTTTGCTCTCCCTTTTTCCCCGCGGTGAGCGTGGAGAGTATCCCCTTGAGCATGTTGTCGTAGCCGGTTATATGGGAGCCCACGAAACTTGGCGTATGGGCGAACGGTACAGGCAGATCTTTTGGTATGAGTTCCTTCTCCTTTGCCGTCCTTATGTATGCGTTAAGGTCGTCCCCTATGACCTCGGCCATGCAGGTGGTGCAGACGGGTATCATCCTGGGCTTGTAAAGCGCATAAGCGTTTTCGAGCCCTTCAAGCATGTTATTAAGCCCGCCGAAGACGGCCGCGTCCTCGGTCATGGAGGAGGATATGGCCGACATGGGCTCCTTGAAATGCCTGCTCAAGTGACTTCTGAAATAGGCCGCGCAACCCTGCGCGCCCTGCACAAAGGGCATGGACCCCTCGAAGCCGGAGGCGCAGAAGACCGCCCCCAAGGGCTGGCAGGCCTTGACCGGGTTTATCTTTACGTTTTTTCTCGCGAAGTTCTTCTCCTTGTAGTCCTCCGTCTTGGTCCAGTCGGAGATCTCCTTGACCTTCTCGGCGGGCCAGGGGTTTTCGAACTCCTTTTTCTTTTCGAACTGCTCAATGTACTCCTGCAATTTAAATAGCTCGTTATGGTCTCTTATTTTCATTTTTTTTGCCGTCCCTTGTTACTGTGATGCCTTCTTGCGGCGTATAAGCCCCCATGTAGGGCTGTTCACGGTCATGTCCATGTCCCGGGCGAAAACAGGAAAGCCGTCGAACCCGTGATACGGGCCGGAGTAGTCCCAGGAGTGCATCTGCCTGAACGGCACGCCCATCTTGTGGTAAGAGTATTTTTCCTTTATGCCGGAGCCCACCATGTCCGGTTTGAGCCTTCTCGTAAACTCCTCCATTTCGTAAAGCGTGGCGTCGTCCATGATGACCGCGCCCTCTTTCATCTCCGGATAGGTCCTCTTGTAGTCGTCGTTATGTCCGAACTCGTACCCTGCGGCCACCACTTCCATCCCCAGGTCCTCGTAGGCGCCGATAGTGTGCCTCGGCCTCAGACCGCCTACATAGAGCATCACCTTTTTGCCTTCAAGTCTGGGACGGAACTCCTCCTTAATGGCGTCCATCACCGGTTTGTATTTCTCGATGACCTTCTCCGCGTTTTCCTTTATGCGGTCGTCGAAATGAGAAGCTATTTTCCTTATGCTCTCATATATCTTGGTGGGGCCAAAGAAATTGAACTCGATCCACGGTATCCCGTAGGCCTCTTCCATGTGCCTGCATATGTAGTTCATGGAACGGTAGCAA
>JAKAEG010000154.1 GCA_021819985.1 Nitrospirota bacterium
ATCCTTCCTTATCATATGAAAGCCGCTTCATGCGTACCGACAACCCGACGTTTGCATTCATGGCGAAGCTGAACCAGGAGAGGTTCACGCAATCGGACTTCAATATTAACTCTCTGAATTCGCCTTCCCCGGTAAATGATTTCCAGAACAGCCTGAGGCTGGACCAGGTTATTTATTCCAGGCGGCTTATTGCGGGAAGTAGAATATCGAAAGAGGAAAATATATCGGAGGGCCTGGATTTTGAAAGGCTCAGGCAGAAGGTCACGATGGATACGGTGCAGGCCTATCTTGCCGTGATAACGTCGCGCCAATACCTCGATGCCGCAAACAAGGCGCTTGCCGACACGGCGGAGCACGAACGCCTGGCAAAACTCCGTTATGATTCCGGGCTTGGCCTGTATTCGGACGTTCTCAGGGCGGACTCCGCTAACAAGGAAGCCATGAAGGGGGTCGCGGGCGCGCAGGAAAATTATGATATAGCCAGACGCGCCCTTGGCCTTGCCACAGGCGGGACCATTAGCATCAATGCCTCGGGGCTGGCCTACAATATGAAGCTCCAGCCGATAGACACGTATTACAACAGCACGGCGGACAGGCCGGACATAAAATCCATAGAGGCCGGGTACAAGAAAGCCCAAAGCGGGATCGAGTTTGCAAGGGCGGGATATTTCCCCGAGGTGGGCGCCAGCGGACAGTATCAGTGGAATGACCATCGGAGCCCGATCGAGGGGGAAGGTTCAAGCTATATGCTTACGGCCTTTCTCAGGTGGAATATTTTTGATGGGACCATTAGAGAACACTCTATCAGCCAGGCCAGGGCGCGGATGCGGCAGGCCCAGGAGAGGCTGGAAGGGGCGAAAAAAGAGGCCAGCTTCAGGGTGTTTGCGGCCTATCAGGCCGTGCTTACGGCCCAAAAGTCGCTCGACTATGCAACCGCAGAACTGAATTCGGCCAGGGAAGGAAGGAGGCTTGTCGAGCTTCGTTATAAAAATTCCCTGTCTCCTTTAATAGACGTGCTGGACTCGCAGGTAATGGTCGAAAAGGCCAGGGCCGGTGTAATAGAAGCGCAAAACGATCTCGCCGGAAAATACTTCGTGCTCGGGTTTGAAAGCGGCAGGATTTCCGAATTCATAAATAAAGCAAGTCAAAACAAGGAGTAAGGATGAAAAAGTTTTTTTTAAAAAATTCCATCAAAAAAAGCCATGTTATTGTTTTTTCCGCTTTTCTGGCCCTTGTTACGCTTCCGCTTCTTGCCTCCTGCGGGCGCGGGTCTACTCCGGAAAGACCGGGCGCGCAAAGGCCGGTCGTAACCGGTGTGAAGACCGCGGTAGTAAATATGATGCCGATTCCCATTCTTTACGAGACGTCTGGAGTTGTTGAATCCAAAAATTCCTCCCTCGTTGCGGCAAAGGTAATGGGGACTGTGACTTCGATGCGCGTGGACAGAGGGCAGGTTGTCAGAAAAGGGCAGGTCCTCCTTACAATTGAAGCCGCGGACGCGCACGAAAAGGTCGCGCAGGCGGAGCAGGGGTTGGAGCAGGCCCTCCAGGCCAAAAAGATGGCCGATCAGGAAAATGCGCTTGCCCAGTCCACGTTCGACAGATACAAAAAGCTTTACGATCAGAAGGCGATAGCCCAGCAGGAATTCGATGAGATGAGCACCAGGCAAAGGATGGCCGTTTTGAAACAGCAGGCGGCCGCAGCTGCAGTGGCCCAGGCCAGGGCCGCGCTTGCCGAGGCCAGGACGTATCTGGGATATACCGTCGTGAGGGCGCCCATTAACGGGATAGTCGTGGACAAGAAGGTCGACACCGGAAGCATGGCCACCCCCGGGACGCCGCTGGTCGTTATCGAAGAGCCAAGCTACAGGATTTCGGCTTCTCTTGACGAGCGTTTTCTTGGACAAGTTAAAAAAGGGACCCCTGTAGTTGTGGATATGCCGGGTGAGGCCGGCAGTAAAACATATCCGATAAGCCAGGTGACGCCCGGGGTCGACCCCGCCACAAGGACTTTTAATATAAAGATCGCCCTTCCATATTCCGCGGGCCTTCAAAGCGGGCTTTATGTGAAACTCGATGTGCCGCGCGGGCAAAGGAATGCAGTGATGGCGCCCAAGGCTGCCATAGGAAAAAGAGGACAGCTCGATTTCGTCTATGTTGTTGGCCAGGGCGGTGTATTGCAGCTTCGCGCCATCAGGACGGGGCAGGAGTATGACGGGTATGTAGAGGCGCTGTCCGGGATAAATGCTGGAGAGCGTGTTACCGTTTCCGATTTTGACAGGCTTGGCGAAGGCGTTGCCATCAGGGAGGCACATTGAAGCCGGACCAGGACACTGAAAAAGAGAAAGAAAAAGAAACGTTCAAGGGCCGCCTGGGGATTTCGGGCAGGATAGCTAAGGCCTTTCTTACCTCGAAGCTCACTCCCCTCATAGTGGTAGCGGCGCTTGTCGCGGGGGTATTCGCCGTTATTGTGACCCCGCGTGAGGAAGAGCCCCAGATAAACGTCCCCATGGTAGACGTGTTCGTGAACGATCCGGGTGCTTCCGCACATGAGGTTGACAACCTTGTAACCAAACCGATGGAAAAGCTCATCCGGGAAATCCCGGGTGTCCAATATGTCTACTCGATAAGCAGGACCGGGGGCAGTCTTATAATCGTCAGGTATTACGTCGGTAAAGACATGGATAAAAGCCTCGTGGACCTCTATACGAAGCTCATGTCCAACTACGACAGGATCCCGCCCGGGGTAAGCCGCCCCATCATCAAGCCCAGGTCGATAGACGATGTGCCGATACTCGTATATAACCTCTGGTCGGACCGGTACACCTCTTATCAGCTCAGGCGCATGGCGGAGGAACTCTCAAATGAGCTAAAAAAAGACCCGGACGTTTCTGAAGTCCATATAACAGGCGGGGCCCCGCGGCAGGTACGGGTGGAACTGGACCCGGCAAGACTGAAGGCATACCACCTTCCGGTAATGGCCATCGCGCAGGCCCTGCAGGGCTCGAACTTTGCGACTCCCGAGGGAAAGCTTGACAGCGGCAACCAGAGTTTCCGGGTAGAGGCCGGAGGGTTCCTGGAAAGCGCCCAGGATGTTGGCAATGTCGTAGTGGGGGTATCGGACGGAAGGCCCGTATATCTCAAGGATGTCGCGGCCATTAATGACGGGCCCCAGGAGCCGAAGAATTATGTGTTCATGGGAACGGGCCCGGCTTTCAATAAAAAAGAGCGTATAGGCGGTGGGCTGGAAAGCGTAAAGAGCGGCACAGGCCTTTATGACGCCGTCACGATAAGCGTTGCAAAAAAGAAGGGCACAAACGCGACCCTCATCGCAAACAGGCTTCAAAAGAGGATCGGGGAAGTAAGGGGCAGCCTCATCCCTGACGGCGTAAAGATCAACCTGGCCAGGAACTACGGGGCGACGGCAGAGGACAAATCGGACGAGCTTCTGGAGCATATGATGATCGCAACCATATCCGTCATCATCCTTGTGGCGCTCGCGCTTGGCTGGAGGGAATCGGTGGTGGTGGCGGTGGCGGTGCCGGTGACGCTTTCGCTTACGCTGCTTATCAATTTTCTGTACGGATACACGTTGAACAGGGTGACGCTTTTTGCGCTCATATTTTCCATAGGCATACTGGTGGATGACGCGATAGTCGTGGTCGAAAACATTCACAGGCATTTCAAGCTGTACGGGCCGGGAAAACACAAGGTGGCCCGCGCGGTGGATGAAGTGGGCAATCCGACCATACTGGCCACGTTCACCGTCATCGCGGCGCTTCTGCCCATGGCCTTCGTTAGGGGGCTGATGGGCCCCTATATGAGGCCGATCCCGGTCGGGGCCTCCGCGGCGATGATATTCTCCCTGCTCATAGCCTTCATCGTAAGCCCATGGCTCAGTTACGCCGTGCTTAAAAAGGTAAAACATACCAAGGAAGAGGCCGGCCATGAGAAAAAAGAACTGCGGGGCATAGACCGGTTTTATCACAAGGCGCTGTCCCCTCTGCTTGAAAGCAGGAAAAAGCGGTTCATCGTCCTGGGCGGGATAGTGGGGCTTCTGTTGCTGGTCGTCCTGATGGTCCCCCTGAAGCTGGTCATGATGAAGATGCTGCCTTTTGACAATAAGAACGAACTGCAGGTAGTCATAGACATGCCCGAGGGCACTACGCTTGAGACAACGGAGAATGTGGCCGCGGACATGGGCCTGTATTTGAAGACCGTCCCGGAAGTGACCGATTATCAGATATACGCGGGCGCCGCCGCGCCGTTCAACTTTAACGGGCTGGTGAGGCATTACTATCTGAGGCAGGCGCCGAATGAGGCTGACATACAGGTCAACTTTGTGGATAAAAGCCAGCGTTCCGCACAGAGCCATGACATAGCCAAGAGGATAAGGCCGGCGCTCGACCGCATCGCCGCGCTTTACGGGGCAAAGGTCAAGATAGCCGAGATACCACCCGGGCCGCCCGTGCTTGATACCCTTGTGGCGGAGGTCTACGGGCCCTCGCTGAAAGGGCAGACCGAGCTGGCCAGAAAGATCATGGAGATATTCAAGTCCACCCCCGGAGTTGTGGATGTTGACTGGTATGTGGAGGCCCCGCAAAAGAAGCTGACCTTCACGGTGGACAAGGCCAAGGCCGCGCTGAACGGTGTTTCCACCGAGGCCGCCGCCTCGACCCTGAGCGCCTCGATGGAAGGGCTTCCGGCCGGGCTTGCCCATATAAAAGATGAAAGAGACCCTGTGCCCATAGTGCTCAGGCTGCCTGAAAACGAACGCTCCAGCGTAAGCAGCCTTCTGGGGCTGACGGTGCCGTCGAACAGCGGCGCTCTTGTCCCGCTGGGCGAGCTTGTGAAAGTAAAGGAAGGGACAATAGACCAGAGCATTTACGAAAAAAACCTGCACAGGGTGGTATATGTTATCGGGGACGTGGCGGGCAGGGAGGAAAGCCCTGTTTACGCGATATTAAAGATGATGGGACCGATAGGCCGCCTTCAGGCGGACGGCTCCCAGGTAAAACAGTATTTCCGCGGTCAGCCGTCTCTGGACCAGAGTTACTCGGTGACGTGGGACGGCGAATGGCACACCACCTACGTGACCTTCCGCGACATGGGGATAGCCTTTGCCGCCGTGCTTGTGCTCATTTATATACTGGTTGTGGCCTGGTTCGGCGATTTCACCGTGCCGCTGATAATAATGGCCCCCATACCGCTTACGCTCATCGGCATACTGCCGGGGCACTTCATTTTCAGCGCGTTTTTTACCGCCACAAGCATGATAGGTTTCATCGCGCTTGCGGGGATAATAGTCAGAAACTCGATACTGCTGGTGGATTTCGTGCAGATGGAATGGGCAAGCTGTGGCGACCTTAAAGGCGCCCTGATACGGGCCGGGGCCGTCAGGTTCCGCCCCATCGCGCTGACCGCCCTGGCGGTTGTGGTGGGCGCGTCCGTTATCCTTTTCGACCCCATATTCCAGGGGCTTGCGATATCGCTCATGTTTGGCGCGATGTCCGCAACCGCGCTGACGCTTATAGCCGTACCGCTGTTGTATTACGAATTTTTCAGGAAGAAACCCTGTCCAAGATCAAAAAAAGGAGAGGAGGAAAAAAATGATGTATCTGCTTAAGACCGATTCATGGTACCTGGAGAGGACCGTATTTCTGGTGGCCGGCCTAGTAGTGCTTTTGAGCCTGGCCCTGTCGGTGCTCGTGAGCCCTTACTGGATGCTCCTTGCCGCGTTCGCGGGTGTGAACCTTGTTATCTTCGCGGCAACGGGTTTTTGCATGATGGCAAACATGCTAAAGAAGTTCTTTGGCCTCAAGCCAAGACTGGAGAGGTGATTTAAAAAATGAGTTCGCTTTACAATTGCCTTTGCCCTGGATGCGGAAACCTCCACATGGCGTATCTCGAAAACGAGCGGCAGGCCGAAGGCCTGGTCTGCCCCCAATGCGGGATACAAGGACTCAGGGCATTGCCAAAGAGCATCTTTGGAACCTGAGGCCCAACGAGCTGCTAGAAGGGCCGTGCGCCCTTCGAGAACTGGGACGAATTTTCAAAAATAAAAAAAGCGGGCGCGGCACGCCGCGCCCCTTCGTAAAAACAAAAAAGATATTTCAGCGCACTAGAGCCAGGCAATAGTTACTTTTTTGCCTTACTGCGCAAAAACGCGATCATTGAAGGCAACACGGATACAACAATAATGGCCATTATGACCGCGGTGAAATTCTTTCTTACGGCGGGGATATTGCCGAAAAAATAACCGCTTAGGGTGAACAGGGCCACCCAGGCCAGGCTGCCAGCCGTGTTGTAAATGGAAAAACTGAAATAGCCCATTTTGCCCACGCCCGCAAGGAAAGGGGCAAATGTACGTATTATCGGCAGGAACCTCGCTATTACAAGGGTTATGGGGCCATGCTTTTCGTAAAAAACGTGGGTCTCTTCAAGATGCTTTCTGTTTAGCAGGCGGAACCTGGTCGAATGGAATATCCTGGGCCCTACAAAATAGCCTATCTGGTAATTAAGCATATTGCCCGTTACGGCCGCTATACATAAAAGGGGAAGCAGGACCGTTATGTCGAGCGCGTTTGCTCCGCCGGCAACGCGGGCGGCGGCAAACATCCCGGATGCAAACAGCAGGGAGTCTCCGGGAAGAAAAGGCGTCACCACAAGTCCCGTTTCGCAAAAGATTATCAAAAAAAGAAGCGCGTATACCCAATGGCCGTAATGGTTTATTGCCTCCTCAAGGTGCACGTCAAGGTGAATAAAAATATCAATGAAATGTCCGATCATTTTTTTCTCTTTTCACTGTCTCCTTTCAAAGAAAAACGAGGCCAGAAGGACAAATACAACCGAGCTGAGCACGATGACGAGCATATCTGCCTGAAAGCTGAAGTCCGGAGCCAGGGGGCCTGCCGCCTGCGCCTGAAACATCGTGTTTTTAAGCGCGTCCACGCCGTACGTAAGAGGGTTGAACCTGGAGGCCCACCTTAGGGCCGAAGGCAGCAGCTTTAACGGGTACATCGCGCCGGAGAGAAAAAACATCGGCATGATTATGAAATTCATAATGACGCTGAAACTTTCATAATTTTCATAAAAAGTGGCGATCACTATGCCAAACGACGAAATGGAAAACGCGACAAGCAGGCTGACAACAAGAGTTGAAATTATCTGAAAAAAAGACAGCCTCACACCAATCACGGGAAACACCATAAGGACGATAAAGACCTGTATGGTCGAAACCGCGGTCCCGCTTAAGGCCTTTCCCATCACTATGGAGGACCTCCTTACCGGGGCAACAAGTATCTCTTTCAGAAAACCGAATTCCTTGTCCCAGATTATGGATATCGAGGAAAATATGGAACTGAACAATATCGTCATTCCCAGGATTCCGGGGAATATGAAACGGGTATACGGCATGCCCGCCCGCGGCGAAACGAGCCGGCTCATGCCCGCCCCTACAAGGAAAAGCCAGATGAGGGGCCTCGCTATGGAAGAAACGAGACGGCTTTTCTCCCTGACGAATTTTTTGAGTTCCCTCATCACGATCACGTATATGGCGTTCAGGTCGTTCAATGTCTCCTCACGTACGCCCGCAGGTCCTCTTTAAGGGAATCCTGCCCCTGTAAGTCCTGCTCTCTTATCTGCCTGCCGGTGAACTTTAAAAAAACGTCATTGAGGGTCGGCCTCTGGAACCTTACGGAAAGGACCATTTCAGGAAAGTTCCTTATAAGGGCGGGTATCTGTTCCTCGGCCCTTCCGCCCGTAAAGAAAAGCTCGCCATCCTTTTCGCCAGGCTCGATGTTCAGGGCATCTTTTATTTTAAGCGCAGCGGCCTTGTTA
>JAKAEG010000155.1 GCA_021819985.1 Nitrospirota bacterium
AATGATCCCATACCTTGTCATCTATCGCCAACCCGACAAACCACTTGTAGAGAATGTTATATCCCAATTGCTCCATGAGCATCCGCACACTCTTGATCGAGTACAGCGTTTGCAGCAGCAAAGCCTTTGTTAATTTCTCGGGCGCTATCGACGGTCTCCCCGTATGGGAATACATCTTCTCAAATGAGGATGACAACTGCTGCAGGGCCTCTTCAGCCATCCGCCGTATCGGCCGCAGTGGATGATCTGCGGGCACCACCGATTCCGCTGATAAATAACAAAAAAATCCTTCAGTATTTTTATCGTCACCACGCATATCGTCTTCCTCCTCGTTTCGACATCTATTGAGGCTGAAAATGATATGCACTATTCATGCCATTTGATAGGTGTTTTTCAACAACCTGCTAAATAACACTTTTGAGTGAAAACGGCGGATGCGAGAATACGCCTTATACGCTACATCCCAGGCCTTTGTTATAATGTCGCAGTTACAATTGGAAATATTGATTATGTGGTCAGGGCATAAAAGAGCATTGTCTCTGCCCCTTGCCTCAGGACGAGAGCCAGGCAAGAGAGAGAGCTTTCGAGAAAAAAGACCCCTATTTTCTCACTAACTGATCGTCTTTGAATTGGGTCGAGACGAGGATATTATCCGATAGATATTTTGTTAGATGATTGCAGCTAAACCGGAGTTAAGATGACATTACAAAATTTTCAACTCGACTATAAGGGCCAATATAACAACGCATTCTATTTTTATTTCGATTCAGTCAACCAGAAAGCGGTGTTACTTTACTCCTGGGTATTGCCGGTTCAAGAGGGTGACAAAAAATGGTTTAAACGAGAGGACGGATCAAAATTCATTTCAATTATAGGTTCCTTTGATGCGGATCAAATCAAAAATTTGTGGGGAGGATTACTATCAGGGAAATCATTTGAAACCGCCGCAGTTGACTCAAAAATTGATCTTGATTTTCAAACTACGCAATTGGAACTAATAAAATCATGGAGCTTCCCATTTCAAGATTATGTCTACAGGCCTAACTGTACCTATTCCACTAAAAATGAATGGGGTAACGATCAGGATTTATTTTGCAGCCCATCTCAAAAAGTTATCGCTAATGTTGAAACTCTGTTTTGTTTAAACAAGGAAGATTTTTTTCATAGCACTGAATCTTTCGAGGCTCTTTGTGAGTTCTTGAGAAAAGAAACCGGCATACCTTTTTTTAGAGTTCAGGCTAGTCGAATCGGAAATGTAGAGTGGTATACTTTTCCATCTGGAAATATAGATGAAAAATCATTTGTGCAAATCGAGCCTCTAAACGAGGCTGATAATCAAAATCATTCATGTCGGAAAGTTAAAGTATCAATTACCGGCGATGTGCCAGGCGATTATTTAATAAATTTGCGTTGTATAAATGGGAAAGCAATTACTTGCGATATCATTAGAGAAATTACGGTTATTGACACTGAGATAAGCATAGAATTTGAAGCGTCAGAGGAAATTTCGTCACTAAAAGTCATGGTATGGAGGCGTAAAGATGAGGAATGGCTCATTTGGTTCGAAAAGGAATTATCTCTGCTAAGATATATTGGTATGGATATAAATCTGAGCGTTGGAGCCGGATCGGTTGAATCAAAAAAATTTAGTCGCCTCAAAACAGAGGACCAAAAATTACTAAAAAAAATCGCCGAAATTCAAAAAGTTAATCTATTTAGAAAATCATCAAAATCTACTATTGGCACCGACAAGTATGATCGATGGAATTCAATTATTAAGGAAACTAATGCTGTTGTTAGGAAGCATTATCCGGCCAAATCAGATGCAATGTTTCTCCCGAGAGGCTGGGATGGTCATTTCCAGTTTTTTGAATGGATTAAACAGCTGCCCTCAAAGGTCAGCGATTTAAAAGAAATAATACTTGTTGATCCCTATGTTGATGAAGAGGCTTTAAGGCTTATCCCGCATTTTGGAGCGGTTCATGCAAATTATATTCTTATTGCAAATACAATGGCTCGGAGTGTTATTGCTCGTTTAAGTCTTCAGGAAATGGCATCGAAATTATTCGAAAAAATTAAACAATTCAACGTAACAATTTATGATGTGAAGGAAGAAAAGCAGCTTATTCATGACAGGTATATCCTGCTAAAGGATTCCGAAGATCTTATTGTTAAAGGATATCATTTATCAAATTCCATTCAGAAAGCTAATATCAATTACCCATTGTTGATAACAGAGATTTCCAGAGATGTTTTATTTGAAATTCAAAATTGGCTAAGTACTATTTTGAATACTAATCTCGAAATATTATGGGACTCTAAATCCCATCATGAGTCAAAAAAGTTTTCAAGAAAAATAGTTGTTGATAAAAATGATTATTCAGTGCTCACTGTTGACGACATAATGAAAGAAGCGCATGTTAGGTGGGCTCAAATTTGTGAAAATGCATATAACAATAACAAGACGATGAATAATTTATTTCGAGCCGCGCGCAATTTTACGGATAAAATGTGGAACGATATTTGCGCTGATATTTCTAATTATATTGAAAGTTGCAGGCTAGACGATATCCCTAACGTGGCCAATGCAATAATGGAATTTTTAAAAGAAACAGATTTTGCAAGCTCACTCGACAAAGCTAGCAACCTATTTGATCATTTCCACAGAGCTTTCGGCATATCGCCAGCCCTGTATTTCCTAATAGAATGTACCGCAAGATATAAACCGGAGAGACTTCTTGTTATCACAGACGAGCTTTACGAAAAATTGCCCAATTTAACGCAAAATGATAATGGTGTTGCCTACTTTTTCCAGCAACTCTCCAATTCACTCGTTTTAGCATTCAGGTTCTACGGTGATAGTGAGTCAATATGGATTAATTGCAAAGCAAATTTATTTGTCGGCCTTGCAGTAAGTTCATTGTTCCGGAAAATCTATGAGAATAAATTGGCTTTTGATGACACAGTTAATAGTATTTCTAGTTTAGATTTAATTAAGAAATTAAAAGTTCTTGAACAGTGGATTTTTGAATTAAGAGTCATTGAGAATCGGCATGGCTCAGACGTTTCAACCAAACCCCTTAGAGTGGAAATATTTAATAAAATAAGAAACATATGGCCGGATTCCGCTGACAAGGAAATAGTTAAAGATATTTTGATAAGATGCGGAGGGCCAGGTAGAGGGAATTGGGCTTGTTCTACCGTAACCGAGTTATTCATTCCCCTATTAGATGAAGGCAAGCTATCGGTAATGAGGGTTTGGGAAACGATCGGAGATCTTTGTAGTGAACAACTCGATGATTGCGCACTTTATTCAAATCGAGACAGTCTTAATATATTTGAGGTCTTTGGCTGGGTAGCTGCTCGGGATGGTATTGATCCTGGTACATATCTTGATGAACTAGATAAAATTGTTAAGGCTGAAATTAGAAATATCGCCAAACCTTTTGCAGCAAGTATTTCTTATGCGCACTACTCATCATCAATAATAAAATTACACAAAATCCTTCTTGTACTTCTCTGCATAATGAACTATAAAAAAGAGGATCAGAAGGTAACAAATTTGATATTACACATCCTTAATCAGATGCAGGGCAGCGAGCGGTTTTTGGCTACACCGAATGAAGAGTTAAATAAATCAGTCGCCATATATTTAAAAAAATTTAACGACGAGGAATGATCATACATCACACTCTGATAGCGGACAAAATAGGGACTGTTTTCTGGCAATCCAATGGGAGTAGAAGAAACCAGTGGAGAGGGACGCTGTCCATATTCTTTCAGTAATCCTCACAATCCAGGTCCCATATCGGTGCGGACTTGTGGACAAAGTCTGGTACGGCAGGCCATCGCACGCCGCTAAAGAGTTCTGGACGGATTGTTGTGCGCCGCAACTTCCACGGAGATGCCATGTTGTTACCTGAATTTTCTACCCAGATGAATAGCGGAAGCGTGCCTGCTTTCGGACCCCTTTAAAAAAGGCAGAAGCGGTTTGAGCTGATAACGGTCCTACAACACCGGGATTGTCACGATCCGGGGATCGGTCCCTCCGCTCCCGGTGATGTCTAGGCGGCCTTGCCGGCAGCCCAAAACCTTAAAGGCCATGCCGGGTTTTTAGCCCGCGTGTAAGATCAGGGTGGGTTAAATAAAAGTAGTGTAAACAGGTAAAATATGTAATGTTCCACCGCTCAAGACACTGCTCATAAAATGGAAAACAAAGCCCTCATCCTTTTTGGCCCCACTTCCGCAGGCAAGACCGCCGCTTCCATTCTCCTTGCCAAAGAACTGGGCACCGGGATAATAAGCGCGGATTCCATGCAGCTCTACAGGCTCATGGACATAGGCACGGGGAAGCCTTCGCCGGATGAACTCAGGGAAGTGCCCCATCACCTGATAAATGCCGCCTGGCCGCATGAGCAGTGGAGCGCGGGGCGTTTCGTAAGCGAGGCCTCCCATATCATGGAAGCGCTGGCCGCTGCTGGCAAGGTCCCTCTGATAGTAGGAGGGACGGGGCTTTACATGAAGGCGTTGACAAGGGGGCTGATGGGCGCCCCTTCGGCCGATGAGTCTCTCCGAAATGAACTTTTGAGCAGGGAAGCGGACCTCTACGGCATGCTAACAGAGATGGACCCTGAAACGGCCCGCCTCCTTGCACCCTCGGATACAAGGAGGATCATTCGGGCCATCGAGGTGCAGATAAAAACGAAGCATGCCATATCGGAGCTTAAAAGGGACCTGACCGCGCCGCTTCCATATGATTTCATCAAGATCGGGCTTACACGGGACAGGGCCGAACTCTATGCCCTCATAGAAGAAAGAGTGGACCGTATGCTCTCCGAAGGACTCGTCCGCGAGGTCGAAAATGTGCTCGCTCAGGAACCCCCTCCATCGAGAACGGCCATGCAGGCAATTGGTTATAAAGAAATAGAAGGGTATCTAAAGGGCCTTTATGCATATGGTGAAGCGGTGCGGCTCATTAAAAGAAATACCAGGAGGTACGCCAAAAGGCAGTTCACCTGGTTTAAAAAGGAGGAAAACACCGTCTGGGTGGACGTCACCGGCTTGAAAGAAGGCAAAGAGATATATGGAAAGGTCAAAAAAGCGCTGATAGCGGCCCGGCCTGAACTCTTCCCGGCCTGATCCGTGCAAGCCCCGTATTCGTAAGTGCAGCGGCCTGTTTTTATGGCCGGTTTTGGGATATACTTATTTTACGGAAAAATTATCTATTTCAGCTATCGAAATTTTTTCCGGCGCCGGTCTTCAGGGCTGGCTCTTATGAGTTTTTGCATCGAAACGGAAGAGAGGTTTTTTTGTTTCTTAATTTTTTGTTATGATCGAAAAACTCAGAAAAAATTTCAATAATGGCGTCGAGAAGCTGAAATGGTTTGCCCAGCTTGTAGACGAGCGTCTGAAGGTGGAGATGGCGTTTTTTAAATTCGCCAACAAAGTTGAAAAGTTGAAGAAGGAAAAAGAGGAGCTTGCCAGGGCGGTAGGCGAAAAGATATTCGAGGAAAGGCAGCAGATCTCTTTATCTTTAATTGCCAGGGATGAGAAGCTCAGAGGCTTGCTCAAGGAGATGGAGCTTATAAATGAAGAGATCAACACCTTGGCCGAGCAGGCCTCCAAAATAGGGAAAGAATGACCGGAGGGCCTGTTTGTTCCTGTCCCTAAGGCCGCTGCTCGAAGGGACCACTTTTTATGTGGTCTCCGCAATATTGGGCCTCATCGTGGGCTCTTTCGCTAACGTCTGTATCCACAGGCTCCCCAAAAACGAATCCGTTGTAAAACCCGCTTCGCGCTGTCCGAAATGCCTGACCCCTATCAGGATGTGGGACAATATCCCGGTCATAAGTTATCTATTGCTGCGCGGCAGATGCAGGGCCTGCGGCGTGTCCATCTCTGCCAGGTATCCCGCGGTAGAGGCATTGAACGCCATATTGTATCTGCTTGCCGCCCTCAGGTTCGGCGGCTCTACGGCAACCTTTTTTTATTTTCTTTTCATAACCGCTCTGATAGTCATAACGTTCATAGATTATGATCTGCAGATCATACCGGACGAGATAACCCTGCCGGGAATTCCCATTGGGCTTTTGGCCGGATGGCTCATCCTGCCGGACCCGTTTTACAGGGCGGTCAATATGGGCATAACCGCCTCGCTAATAGGGGCCGCAACAGGTTTTCTCCTTTATTATTCCATTGCGTTCATAAGCCGGGGCGGCATGGGTGGCGGGGACATAAAGATGATGGCGATGATAGGGGCCGTGCTTGGATGGAAAGGCGTAATACTTACAACCTTTCTGGCGAGCTGCGCGGGTTCCATTGCGGGACTGTATCTGATGGTGTTCAAGGGCAAGGGAAGAAAAGCAAAAGTCCCTTTCGGTCCTTTCCTTGCAGCGGGGGCACTGATGAGTCTTTTTTTGGGGCAGGAGATCGTTTCCTGGTATATATGGCATGGGCAGCGCTGAAAATCCCTTATTAACCTCATTCCCTCTTTTTTTCCTCTTTCTGGTCCTGGCGGTTGCGGCTCTCCTTCTATTTGCCCTGATATTTATCCTTACAAGAAATCTTTCGAGAAACAAGCAGCCCGAGGGCAGGCACGATAAATCCGAGGTCGGGTTCGTGGTGGACACTTTTCAGGACCTTGTCTCGAAACTGAAAGAGAATGAGCGTGAGCTTGAAGCGCTCCGGGCAAAGGCTGAGAAAAGGGCCGACCTTATAGAGAACTTAAGTAAAAATATCCTCGAAAGCGTTCCAAGCGGGGTCATAAGCTTCAATGAGGCGCTTGAGATCACGATGGTAAATTCCTCCGCTGAAAAAATTATGGGCTTTAAACGGGAAGACGCCCTCGGCAGAAGACATGATGAAGTCCTTAAAGGGGAGATCGCCAGGCTGATCGAAAAACACGAGACGGCTTCCAGGCAGGAGCTTGTGTTCAATTCAGGCTTGAACGGGGATGCGAAAGGCCGGAGGCTCTGGGTGGGTTTTTCCGTGACCCCGCTTCTGGACGCCGGGGGGGAAAGTATCGGGCTGATACTGGTGTTTACCGACCTTACCGAACTGAAAGCCCTTGAACGGCAGGCCGAACTGAGGCGCCGGCTTTCAAGCCTTGGCGAGATGGCCGCCGGCCTGGCCCACGAGCTTAGAAATCCGATGGCGGTCATTTCCGGCTATTCAAAGATGCTTTCAAAAAGAAAGGCCCCGGCGGGGGCCGGTCCGGGCATGCAGGCAGGGGGAGAATTTTCAGCTCAGGATGCTTTATCTCAGAACCGGGCTTTACCGCGGGAACCAGCGGGGCAGGAACTGGCCGGGATAGAGCGGCAGGCCGCGCAGGCCATACAAAAGGAGGTCGCCGCGATGGATTCCATCATCAACGGATTTCTTTCCTTCGCAAACCCATGCACGCCCGCGTTTGAGACCGTGGACAGGGACAGGCTGGCCGCCTTGGTAAAAAAATGCCTGGATGCGGCGCTGGCCGGTATTAGTTCCATAAAGGCGTCATTTTCCGCAGGCGAAGGGGATTTCGCCATAAAAGCGGATGAGATCCTCCTTAAGCAGGTCTTTATGAACCTTATACAAAACGCGGTCCAGGCAATGCGGCCCGAAGGGGGCCAGCCGGAGGGCAGCCCGGATGTTCCGTCTTTAGGTCTTTTGGATGTAACTGTCAGGAAGAAAGAGGGCGAAGCCCTGATTGCCTTTTCCGATACCGGCCCAGGCATACCGGAGCAGATGAGACAGAAGATATTTTTGCCGTTCTATTCAAATAAGGAAGGCGGCACGGGCCTTGGCCTGG
>JAKAEG010000156.1 GCA_021819985.1 Nitrospirota bacterium
ATGACATGGCGAATATGAAAAGAAGCCCGATGTTTATGTTGGCTATTACAAAGCCGCTGAAAAACGGGATGACCGATATGGCCGTCATCCCGGCAAATATCGAGATCGCGGGGGCGATAAAGAATATCGGCTTGTCCGCGTTGGCCGGGATTATATCTTCCTTGAAAAAGAGCTTAATGAAATCGGCGATAGGCTGAAGCAGGCCATGCGGACCGACACGCATGGGGCCAAGCCTTACCTGCATGTGCCCTATGCTTTTTCTTTCGAAATACGTCGCATAGGTCACGTGGAGCATAAGGACGCCCACAACGATGAGCGCCTTTACCAGAATTATGAGCACCTGCACAAGCGGGCTGAATCCCCCCGGCCTGAAAACGGCATCATATAAAAGTGAAAAATTCATAAATTATAAATCGCTCTCCATTGTACAAAAAAACCAGCTTCAAGATTCATAAATTTTTACAATTTCCCGGTTTCAAGCTTTATTTCAAGGTTTGCAAACCTCAAAATGGGGGTTTTCGATTCGGGCTCCAGCTCATAACCGAAGAGCCCAAGCGCCCCCGCCTCCCCAAAATTGTTGCCCGCAAATATTGCGCCCACGGGTAGCCCTTTTTCAAATTTCACCTTTAAAGCCATCTCGCCTTCGGCGGTCGATATGCTGATCATTGCGCCGTCCGTTACCTCAAGTACGCTGCCTGTCTCCGGGCTGAGTTTCGCCTCCGCCTCCGCCATTATATCCAGCAGCGGGCCGGCGTGCCTGCTCAAAGTGCCCGAATGAAAAAGGGGCTTATCGAGTACCAGGACGGGCGCAAGCGCCTGCTCCTTTGAAGGAGCTTCGGCCCTCGAAACGGGCAAGGCCGGTATCCGTCCGCCCATGCGGAGCGGCTTGCCTTTATAAGGCCACATCATCCCGGTTTCCGCCAGGTCTCCATAACCCAGTCCCGCATGGAGGGGCGAAAGGCGCGCCAGCTCATCTATTATATCCGATGAAGCGGTATAAGGCATATTGAGCCCGGCCCGTTTTCCTATCTCCATCAGAATCTGCCAGTCCTCCATTAAAAAAACCTTTTTTTCGGGATTTTTTTCGATCGCCTTTTCCAGTTTCTGTATCCTTTTTTCAAGGTTGGTGTATGTGCCCTCTTTTTCGGACCATGCGAGCGAGGGGAAGACAACGTCGGCCATCGCGGCTGTCTCGGACATGAAGATATCCTGCACAACCAGGAAATCGAGTTTTCCCAGGGCGCTTTTTACCATTTTTCTGCCCGGCAGGTTGAAAGCCGGGTTCTCGCCCATTATGTACATGGCCCGGACCGTATCTCCAGCCTGCTCGAACATCTCCATCAATGAGAGGCCGGGCTCCGGGTCCAGTTTAACGCCCCATGCCTCTTCATACCTTTCCCTGAAGGTTTGAAGCGCGATCGGTCTTGCGCCGGGCAGGGTGTCCGGGGCGCAGCCCATGTCTATAAGGCCCTGCTCATTCGGGTGCTCCGATATGAGAAAGAACCTGGAGTTCAGTATATAACCGATGGCGGCCAGGAGCATGAGATTTCTTCTTGCATCCCTGTGCGCCGCAAGCTCACGCCCCGCGATGATGCTGGAGGAGGATACGTCTTTCAGGGCCGATGCGGCCCCGGACAGCATAGCGGCAGAAACCCCGGTATATGTTTCGACCTCTTCCAGGCGGGGCAGCTCGAAATTCTTTATGGCCGCCTCGAATTCGGGATTTTCCCCCGGCAGTTTCTTTATTTTTAAAAGCTCGCTTAAAAGCCCCGCCAGCGCCATCCCCTCAGTCCCGATGTGGGCTGGAAGCGAATGGGTCCTGTGGCGCCTGAGCCCATGCGCGTGGCCCACCGTCAAGACCTTTTTCCCCGCTCTTGCCGCCGCCCTTACCTGGAGCCCCATTACCGGGTTTGTCTGAGTGGGGTCGCATGCCACTGTAATTACGGCATCCGAGCGCGGAATACCCGATATGAGGTTTGCCGCGGCACCCTGCCCGAAAATGTCCTCAAGCAGATTTTGCGCGTGCATGAGACCAAGTCTCGCCACGGAATCTATATTGTTCGAGCCGAAGCCAGCCCGCAAAAGTTTTTGAAATACGTAATTTTCCTCATTTGTGCACCTGCCGCCGGCTACTCCCGCTATCGCCCGGCCGCCGTGCAGGTTCTTTATTTCAAGCATTTTCCTTTCGGCAAGGGCCAGCGCCTCATCCCATTCGGCGGGCTCAAGCACGCCGTTTTTCCGTATAAGCGGAGTTTTCAGCCGCTCCGGGCTCCCCACATATCCGTAGCCAAAAATACCGCGGCCGCACAGGAGTCCTTTGTTCACTCCTTCGCCAAATACCGGGGACACCTTTTGAATGGCCCCGCTCCTTACCTCAAGCAGCTGCGTGCATCCAACTCCGCAGAAAGAGCAAATCGTCTTTACCGTCTTGTCCATCTGCCACGGCCTGTATGTATACCTGTGGAGCCGGGACATTATCGCCCCCACCGGGCAGACGTTCAGGCAGTTGCCGCAGTATTCGCAGTTGTATCTGCCGCCCGAGAAAGGCTCGACGTGAGATCTGGTCCCCTTGTTCACGACCCCGATTGCGAACGCCCCCTGCACATTGTCGCACATCCGCACGCAGCGGGTGCACATTATGCACCGCTCCATGTTCCTCACTATCAGCGGATCGTCAACGCTTTCGGGGAATGTCCTTTTGCCTTCCTCGAACCGGCCCGCGACAGCGCCGTATTTTACGGTCAGGTCCTGAAGCTTGCAAACTCCCGCCTTGTCACAGGTGGGGCACTGGAGAGGATGGTTTATAAGCAGGAACTCAAGCACCGACTTTCTTGCCGCAACGACCCTTGGCGTTTCGGTATAAACGGTCATGCCGTCTGCCGCCATCACGGTGCAGGAGGTCTGAAGCCGGGGCATTTTCTCTATTTCCACAACGCACATCCGGCATCCGCCCCACAGCTCAAGAGCCGGGTGATTGCACAGGGTCGGGATATCTATCCCGTGCCTTCTTGCGGCCTCAAGGACAGTGGCCGGCCCTTCAAGCCCGATCTTTTTGCCGTTTATGGAAATGTTTATCATTTCAAAGTTTCACTGGACCGGAGCCGGCCGATCCGGCCTTTTACCGGTCCGTCCGTATGGGCAGCCGTTCTCTATATGCTCCGAAAATTCTTCTTTGAAATGTTTGAGAAATCCAAGCACCACCATTGCCGCCCCGTCGCCAAGAGGGCAAAAGGTGTTACCGGCGATATTTCTGGAGACGTCTTCCAGGAGGCGGATGTCCCCTTCGCGGCCCTGTCTTGTTTCCAGTCTTTCCAGTATGGCCCTGAGCCAGCCGGTGCCCTCGCGGCAGGGCGTGCATTTGCCGCACGATTCATGTTCGAAAAACTGAAGCGCCCTGTGCGCCACTTGTACCATGCACGTGTCTTCGTCAAACACGATCACACCGCCTGAGCCAAGCATGCTGCCCCATTTCTGGACAGATACGAAATCCATAGGGCAGTCGATCTTGTCAGGGGGCAGGACCGGAGCGGAAACGCCGCCGGGAATTACCGCCTTCAGCGCCTTTCCGTTTTTTATTCCTCCTGCATGGTCATAAATGATATCTTTAAGGGTTATCCCCATGGGAAGCTCATAGACGCCCGGCTTTTCCACATGCCCGCTTACGGAAAAAAGCTTGTTGCCAGGGCAATCGGGGGCCCCTATCTTCATATATTCCTGCGCTCCGGCCCTCATTATGAACGGGAGATTGGCAAAGGTCTCCACGTTATTGACCACGGTGGGCTTGCCCCAGAGCCCGGCATTGACGGGAAAGGGAGGCTTGAGGCGGGGCTGCCCTCTTTTGCCTTCAAGGGAGTCTATGAGGGCGGTCTCTTCTCCACAGATATATGCGCCTGCGCCCCGGTGCACCTGGATATCTAACCTGGCGCCGCTGCCCATTATGTTTTCTCCAAGGAAGCCTTTTTCGTGGGCCTGCGCGAGCGCGGCCTCAAGAATTTCTTTTTCTTTGGGGTATTCGGCCCTTAAATAAACGTATCCCGTTTCCGCTTTCAATGCGTGTGCCGCGATGGCCATGCCTTCTATGAGAATGTGAGGGTTATTTTTCAACAGGGCCTTGTCCTTGAAGGTGCCGGGCTCGCCTTCATCGGCGTTACAGACAATATATTTTGGGAATTTGGGGTCGCCCGCCGCAAACATCCATTTCATGCCGGTGGGGAAACCAGCGCCGCCCCTGCCGCGGAGGCCGGATTTCTTGACCTCCTCTACGACCTGTCCCGGCTCCATCGAGAGGGCTTTTTCAAGCCCCTGATAGCCGCCTGTTTTTTCGTATTCGCCTATATCCCTGATGCAGGCATCGGGTATGAGATATCGGGTCATGGAATTTTTATTTATAGCTCTCCAAGACCTGTATCAATTTTTTTGTATCCAGCTCCGTATGAAGGTCGTCGTTTACAAGCATTGCGGGCCCTCTGTCGCAGGCCCCGATGCATTCGCCGATCTCAAGCTGGAAGCGTCCATCCGGGCTGGTGCCGCCCGGGGCCAGCCCGTACAGCGTTTTCAGGGTCCCTTTAAGCGTGGAGGCGCCAAGCACCATGCAGGACACGTTTGTGCAAAGGCGCACCATGTTCCTGCCAGCCTGTTCATGTTTGTATATGGAATAGAAAGTGGCAGTGCTCCTGACCGTCATCTCCGGAAGCTCAAGATACTGGGCTACGGCCTTCAGGGCTTCGGGCCTGAGCCAGCCGAATTCATCCTGGGCGATATAGAGGGCCGGCATGAGCGCCGCCCTTTTATCGGGATACTTTTTTTTTATCTCTTCAAGGCGGGTAAGCGCCCCCGGACTGAACGTTTTTTCTCTTTGGCTTTTTTCGCTTTTCATCTGTCACATTCGCCAAGCACTATATCAATGGTGCCGATATTGGCGATGACGTCTGCGAGAAGGCCGCCTTCGCAAAGCCTTGGGAGTACGGAGGCATGCACAAAGGAAGGCGCCCTGACCCTCATCCTGTAAGGAGTGCCCGAGCCGTCGCTTACTATATAAAAACCAAGTTCGCCCTTTGGGACCTCGGTTGCGCAATATACTTCGCCAGTGGGCGCGGTAAGCGGCCCCTTTGTCATGAGGACGAAATGATGAATAAGCGATTCCATGCTCTTGAACAGGTTTTCCTTGGGCGGAAGCACGAATTTGGCCGCATCCGGCGCAAGTATCGGGCCTGTGGGCAGCTGCTCGATGCATTGTTTTATTATGCGGTTTGACTGGCGGAGTTCCTCCATGCGGCAGCGGTATCTGTCATATACGTCGCCCGCAGTGCCAAGCGGCACATCGAACTCCACCTTGTCGTACACGTCATACGGGAAAGCCTTTCTTACGTCATAATTGACGCCCGAGCCCCTCAGGGTGGCCCCGGTCAGGCCCCAGTTTACCGCTTCGGCGGCGGAGATCACGCCTATGCCCTTCGTCCTTTTAAGCCATATGCGGTTTTTATCTATGAGCGTCTCGTATTCCTTCAGCCTTTCGGGGAACTGTTCCGTGAACTCATAAAGGCTGTCCAGGAACTGCTGCGAGACATCGTTTCTCACTCCGCCTATTCTTGGATAGCTGGCCGTGAGTCTCGCGCCGCACGTCATCTCAAACAAATCCAGCAGCCATTCCCTTTCCCTGAAAGAGTAGAGGAAAACGGTCATCGCGCCGATGTCCAGGGCGTGCGTGCCAAGCCAGATTATATGGCTCGATATCCTTGTCATTTCGCTCATGATGGTCCGGATGTATTTGGCCCGGCTCGGGGCCTCTATGCCGAAAAGCTTTTCGACCGCGTTCACATAGCCGACGTTGTTGGCCATTGAAGAGATATAGTCCAGCCGGTCCGTAAGCGGAAGGGCGGAGAGATATGTCCTGTTTTCTCCAAGTTTTTCGACCCCCCTGTGCAGATAGCCCACATGCGGGGTGCATTTAACCACCGTTTCGCCGTCCAGCTCCAATATCAGCCTCAAAACCCCGTGCGTGGCAGGGTGCTGAGGGCCCATGCTGAGCGAAAGCTCTTTTGTCTCTATTCCTTTTTCTTCGTTATTCATATCTCATTCGCAATTCATTCTCAAATCGGCAGTATCTAAAAATTAAAAATTTCACCATTCGAATTCCTTGAGTTTTTTGGACAATTCCACGACTTCGGTGAAGCCCGGCCAGTCCTCCTCGCCCTTGAACCCTTCGAGCGGATAGTCCTTCCTGAGCGGATGGCCTTCCCAGTCTTCCGGCAGGAGCACCCTTCTTAAGTCCGGATGGCCGTCAAAGCTTATGCCAAGCATATCGAAGCATTCCCGTTCATGCCAGTTTGCTCCCTGCCAGATGCCTGTTACAGATTTGACCGTTGGGGCGTCTTCTGGCACCTGCACCCTCAAGCGGATAAGATGCTTTTGGGCGATAGAGTACAGGTGGTAGACCGCCTCGAACCGGGGAGTTTTTTTACCCAGGTAATCCACTCCGCAGATATCCACAAGATAGTTGAAATCCAGTTCCGGGTCTTGCCGCAGAAAGAGGCAGATGTCATGCAGTTTTTCTTTTTTAAGGTGGACGGAGACCTGATCGCGGAACGAGCTTATTTCTGTCACTTCGTCCGGAAAGGCCTGCTTTATCTTTTCGGCTATTTGAAGGGGCTCCATCTCATCTGCTCCTTCTTTATTTTTTCCTGAAGTTTGATGATGCCCTCAATAAGGGCCTCCGGCCTGGGCGGGCATCCCGGGATGTAGACGTCCACGGGCAAAAAGCTGTCCACCCCCTGGACCGTGCTGTATGTGTTGAATATGCCGCCCGAGCACGCGCAGCTGCCCATGGAGATGACATATCTGGGTTCCGGCATCTGGTCGTACACGCGGCGCACTATGGGGGCCATTTTTTTGGTCACCGTGCCCGCGACTATCACGAAGTCCGCCTGCCTGGGGGACCCCCTGAATATCACGCCAAGCCTGTCCAGATCGTAATGGGAAGCGCCAGTGGCCATCATCTCTATGGCACAGCAGGCAAGGCCGAAGGTGACGGGCCAGAGCGATGACTGCCTGCCCCAGTTCACCAGCTTGTCCAGGGAGGCGATTATTGTGTTTGCGCCGGGGATTATCTTGAGCCCTTTTTCAAGCTCGATAACCCCGGTGTTTCCGCTCAATATCTCACGGGCGGAGCCGCCCGTTATTGTCTCATTCCCATCTGAAAGCGTCTTTTTTCCAGGCATAAACATACCCCACCATAAGTATTGCTATAAAGAGCACCATCTCCACAAAGGCATAGAGGCCAAGCTTGTCGAAAGTTATGGCCCATGGATAGAGGAAAATGGCCTCGACGTCGAAGATTACAAAGAGCATCGCTACGATGTAGAATTTTACCGAGAACCTGTAGCGCGGCTCGCCAACCGGAGGGTTTCCCGATTCATAGGGCTGGAGTTTTTCCTTGTAAGGCCTTCTGGGCCTCACAAGAATACCCGCCACAAGGGAACCCATTCCGAACCCGAGTGCTATTATCATCAATATTAATATTGGAAGATATGGAACAAGAAAATAACCAGACATATCTTTGTTTTATACTGCAATCAGGGGTTATAAGTCAAATTTATAATCCCCGCAACAAGTTTTGTTACAGTCTGAGGCATAAGTGAAGCCGGTCTTCTGGACGGCAGGAAACTTTTTTTGTTAATATAACCATCAGCCCCCTTAGCTCAGTAGGATAGAGCACAGGTTTCCTAAACCTGGTGTCGCAAGTTCGATTCTTGCAGGGGGCACCAG
>JAKAEG010000157.1 GCA_021819985.1 Nitrospirota bacterium
CACTTTACCTGCTTGACTGTGGCGGGAATTTTACTTTTAAAAACGGCATAAAAGACTGCTCCAACTGCGCTATCCCCCATACCGAAGAAGGGTACGATTACGTTCTTCAGATTATAAACGGCATGAGGCAGGAAATAATGGAAATTCTCGCCTTGAAAGGAGGTAATACTATTTAAGAAATTTTAATTGGCAAAAAATCAAACAGAGTTGATTAGTGCCTGCTGGGGATTTTCCTCAAGCAGGCTCAGATGGATGTATGGAAGGGGGTGAGAATCCCCCGCTGCCCCGCAGCCGTGATGGGAACGAAAGCCCGATAAGCCACTGTCAAGCGTAAGACCTTGATGGGAAGACGGGTTAGTAGATGGGCATTTGCTGTTTGCCCCTGCCCTTAGCCGGAAGACCTGTCCGTCTGAAAAAATACCTCGCGGGAGGATCTCAATGAAGACGTTTGTCTGCCTGTTTTGTTTCATTCTTCTTTCTTTGCCAGCTTTTGGTTTAGCACAGGAAACAAGTGCAACTCTGCCGGACGTTGTCGTCTCCGCAACAAAAGTCGAGGAACCAGTACAAGATGTCGCTCAGGATGTTACGGTCTTAACGGGGCAGGAAATCAAGAAGCGTGGCTACAGCACAATCAAGGATGCAATTGCCAGCGTGATGGGCGTGCAGGTGAATGAATACGGGAATCGAGGCTCCATCGCTACCGTTTCCATAAGGGGATCTTCAGCGGAACAGGTCCTGATCCTCATAGATGGCAAAAGGCTGAATCTCCCCTCGACAGGCCAATTTGATCTCAATGACTTGCCTGTCACGCTTGGCGATGTCGAACGTATAGAGGTATTAAGAGGGGCGTCTTCTGCGCTTTATGGAGCCGATGCGATGGGGGGAGTAATCAATATAATTACAAAAAACCCGGACAAACCCGTGACATCTCTTTCAACCTCTTACGGCAGTTTTGATACACGGCGCTTTAGCGCCACTACCAGTCGTCGCGTAGGTGTTTTCGGCTATGTCCTTTCTGCAGAGAACGAAATATCAAACGGCTTCAGGACCAATACCGATTATGACCTATGGAACTTGGATGGCAAGGTCACGCTGGAGTTGTCCAATGATGCTGACGTGGTATTTAATGCAAACTACGGACACAAAGAAGAAGGTGTGCCCGGTTCAGTGGATATGCCCACGCCCGAGGCAAGGCAGCATGATGAAAATGCGCTGTTTGGCATTGCTTTGAACATTGAGAAAATGCATCTTAATCTCTATTCCCATGATTCCAGACTTCACTATCTTGACCCGCCATTTGAAGATAGCTATTATCGGACCGGCATTCGTGGGGCGGACATACAGGACAGCTTCCTTCTTGGCAGTTCGAATCTTATTACCGCCGGGGGAGAAATCGTCTCGGAAAGACTAAACAGCACCGATGTCGGCATAAAAAACAGAACAAGGGAAGGTGTCTTTGCACAGGATGAACTGATTTTTACTGAAAACCTGATTGCGACCGCTGGCATCAGGTATGATAATTTTGATTCAGGTTCGCAGATTACCCCGAGGCTGTCCGCTCTGTACAGGGTCTTTGCTAAAACGACATTTCGGATTTCGGCTGGCACGGGCTACAGAATACCAACCTTCGAAGATTTGTACTGGCCTAATACGGGCTATGCCGTGGGAAATCCTAATTTAAGACCGGAGAAATCGAAGGAATACGAAATATCCGTTGAACAGATGTTCGGAAAAAGCCTGACGGCAAAGGCCCTGGCTTTCCATAAAGATGTGGAAGATCTTATCCAGTGGCAGGAGTTCCCCACCGGGATGTGGATGCCGGTGAATATAGAGCAGGCCAGAATCAACGGCATAGAATTTGATGCGAACTATGCCTTTAAAAATATTGCCCTATCGTTAAGTTATTACTATCAGGACCTAAAGGATGAAAACACGGGGCAGAAGATACCATATCTGCCGAGGCACAATGTAAAGGGAAACGTCTCCTATGAAACCAAAACCGGTCTCACTGCCTCACTTGAAGGCAATTATGTGAGCAACTATGTGATGCCGGGCAGCCAATCTTGGTGCTATTTTTACCTTAACGGCAAAATAAGTCAGAGGGTGGCCCTTTTTGAAGGCAGGGCAAACGGGGAGATTTTCCTGGAAGGTAAAAACATCCTCGACAGGAAATTTGAGGTAGTGCAGGGCTATCCCATGCCGCCCGCCGCGTTATCCGGCGGTGTCAGGATTGCATTTTGATGATGAAACGGTTCTTGTATGCCCTGATATTTTGTATTGCCTTCTACGGAAGAGCTTTTGCCTCACCGCCGGAAAGGATTGTCTCTCTAGCGCCAAGTGTGACCGAGATGCTCTACGCGCTTGGCCTTGGAAACAGAATCGCGGCCGTAACGAATTTCTGTGACTATCCTCCGGAGGCAAGGCTGAAACCCAAAATCGGGGGGATGTTAAACCCGTCACTAGAGGCCATTTTAACCATTAAGCCGGATGTAGCAGTGATGGCCGCTGACGGCAACCCAGCAGAACTTGAAGGAAGGCTTGAGAAACTGGGGATTAAAGTCATTGTTTTCCGTGCGAAGCGGATAGCCGAATTGCCGCAGGCGATCAGGGAATTGGGTGCGGCCCTTGATGTAAGAGAAAAGGCGGATAAAATTGCGCAAAGGATTGAAACGGGCATTCGCAGGATTAAATCAAATGCGGAAAAGTCTTTTCTTTATTCACATGGTGGAAAGGTAGTTTTCATCATATGGCCCGAGCCATTGATTGTGGCCGGGCCGGGAACTCCTATCAACGATGCCATAAACCTTCTTGGGTGGAAGAATATAGCCTCAGACGCCAAAACGAGTTATCCCAAATATTCGCTTGAGGACATTATCTTACGCTCTCCAGACGTCATATTAATTGGTACAGGACATGTGAATATGATAGATGCCTCGAAGAGGCTTCTTAAAAGATTGTCTATGCTCGATGCTGTAAAAAAAGGAAGAGTTTATTACATGAGCGATGCACTTTACAGGCTGGGGCCAAGGACGATCAAGGGAATAGAAGAACTGTCAAGCCGCTTGAATGAGGAGCAAAAGGTACAAAAAAGGAATTGACATGAACAAAAAAGGAATCGTGGCTCTCGTCTTTTTATCTATTTTGATATTCACTTTGTCGGTGTTTATAGGACCAAGGTTAATAGTCCCGTTTAAACTGGATGAGACCGCAAAGGAAATTATCATTTCCATAAGGTTGCCGAGGATAATCGTTTCAATATTGGTTGGTGCGGCGTTAGGCAGTACGGGCGCGATACTTCAAGGGATTCTTAGAAATCCCCTGGCTGACCCTTATATTCTGGGCTTATCGAGCGGCGCGGCCCTTACGGCTGCCCTGGGCCTGTTATTTAACAACATGTTTTTAGGCCTTTTCACCTTGCCTGCGTTTGCTTTTTTAGGGGCCATTGCCGCCGGTATAGCGGTTGGTACATTAGGGCAAAAAAAAGGAAATCTCCTGCCGGAGAGGCTACTTCTGGCGGGTGTCGGGCTGGGTTTTCTGTTTTCAGCCGTTCTCATGCTTGCCATGATCTTATCTACGGACGAAGGACTTCGGAGGGCGACACTCTGGCTGTTTGGAGACTTATCAATGGCGGACTGGCCGCTAATCCCATACGGACTTGCCTTTATCCTTCTTGGCTTTGGGCTTTCTCTCTGGAGGGCGAAAGGATTGAACGCGCTCATGCTCGGTGATGAAGTTGCATACAGTCTTGGCTTTTCACCTTCTAAAGAGAGGTGGATTCTGTTTATCGCATCGGGACTAATGACTGCCGCCTCCGTGTCTCTCGGCGGCGTAGTGGGCTTTATAGGCCTTTTAATACCTCATATAATCAGGTCTTTTGTCGGCTCTGACAACAGGGTCCTAATACCAATGTCGGCCTTGGCGGGCGGGGCGCTTCTATGCGCGGCAGATACAATTGGAAGGACGGTGGCTGCTCCAATGGAGCTCCCATCCGGAATCATCACTGCAATTATCGGTGCTCCTTATTTTCTTTATCTGCTTAAAAAGAAGGACCTTCTGGGAGCTTCTTGAATGAAAGCGCTCGATTTAAAAAATATCTGTTTTTCATATGGCAAGAGCGACTTTATCCACGGCATGACCATGACTGTCAGCGAAGGGGATTTCATTGGTCTTATAGGAGTAAATGGTTCAGGGAAGTCCACTATGCTTAAACTCGCTGCCGGGATGTTCAAGCCGCATTCGGGTCACATCAACCTCCGGGGACGGCCGATTGGCTGTTATAAAGGGAAAGAAAGAGCAAGACTTATAAGTTATCTGCCTCAGACACTGAGTTTTAATATTCCTCTCAGGGTAAAGGAATTTATCGCCATGGGGCTTTATCCTCATGACCTTCCGCCACGCCTCTCCTTGAAGGACGCCCTGGAAACAGCAGGGCTCTACGGCAAAGCGAATTCGTATATGACAGAGCTCAGCGGAGGAGAAAGAAGAAGGGCGTACATTGCAATGACGCTCCTTCAGGGAGCGAGTATCCTTTTGATGGACGAGCCGCTTGCAAATCTGGATATCAAATATCAGATAGAGTTGATAAAGCTGCTCGGGACTTTGAGAGACGAAAAGGGAATAACTGTTATCATGGCATTGCACGACATAAACATGATGTTTCAGTTTGATGTTTTGCATGTGATCAACGGCGGACAACTGGTTGCTTCCGGTGCCCCCAGTGAAATAGTAACAGGCGAATTGCTTGAAAAAACCTTTGATATCGATATTAAGACGTTCAGAGAAATGTATTCCTTTGCTCCACTGAATCAGATTGACCGGAGAGGCAAAGATTTTTTCCTATGAATCGTCTTTGTCCTTTCTTAGGCTATAGGGGAATGAGAGCGTCCTTTTCATTTTCTTTATTGTTTCATGTTGCTGTGATAATGGCCGTGTTCTTCATTCGAGCTGTTTCTTGGCAGAATGAAAACAAACCGATTTTTTTCGTTACCCTGTCCAGGCCGGGTTACCGTATTGGAAAAGCCATGCCTTCTGCTGAGATAGAAAAAAAAGGCAAATCGGGAACGATAAAACCAGAGTCCATGGTAAAGACTGCACCTCCCGAAGCAAGGCGTGAAAACCAATCGGTTCAGGAAACCGGGCTGACAGACAGGCCGGTTTTTCCCATTTCACGAAAAAAAGCATTTTTGGACAGTATTCCATCTGGTACCGGAATTCAAAAAAAAGAAGGGCTTACAGACAGAAATGCCCAAGATCACGCATCTTCGCTGTCGAATAAGAACGCCGCCGGGGCTGCCGATTCCAAAAAGATTAACAGCCAGGGCCGGGCCGGTTCAGGTGGTTTGCCTACACAAGTCTTGAAAGATGGCTATGTCAATGAACATCTCGATTACATCATGGAGTTGATTGGGAAAAATCTGAAGTACCCGCTTGCCGCAAGAAAAATGGGCTGGACAGGCAAGGTTGTAATAGCATTTATCATATCTGTGGATGGTCATGTCTGCAATGTGAGAATAATAAAAACTTCGGGATATTCTATGCTGGATGACAACGCTGTGAACACCATTAAGAAGATATCGTTATTCCCCAAGCCGCGCGTCAACGTTGAACTGACAATACCAATTACATACAGACTTGAGTGACCTCAGCTTATTCGATCTGATTCTTGGACGATATAGCAAATCGCATACGAATATTTTGCTTAAGCTTGACTTCGTCCTATTGACAATTTTTTTTAATCTAATTTATGATAACACGAAATTAAAAAACATAACACTATGACAATTACCAGATTTGGAATATCACTAGACAGTGCGTTGCTTGAACGGTTCGATGCCCGTATAAAGGAAAAAGCTTATGCTAACCGGAGCGAGGCGATAAGAGATCTGATACGAGGCAGCCTTGTGTCGGGTGAATGGGAATCTTCGAAGGTGGAAACAGTTGGGACCATCACGATTGTATATTCCCATGATACAAGGGAGCTTACGGATACGCTGACGGACCTGCAACACCACTACTATAACTCAATAGTTTCGAGCATGCATATTCATATTGATGAACATAATTGTCTTGAGGTCATTGTCGTGAGAGGCAAAAGCGGAGAGATAAAGGCAATAGCCGACAAGCTGATAGGCACAAAAGGCGTAAAGCACGGCAAGCTCTCGCTCACAACAACCGGCAAACATTTACAATAAATTTTTTTTGGCTTATGGTAGCACGAATATTAAATTTATAGCACAAATAAGCAGAGGGGCAAATAGAAAAAATGATCAATCGAAGATTATAAGAACCAGATGCTTGTAAGAGTGTAAATATTTATCGATTAAGGAGGATAATGCGTTTCAGGGTCTTTCTTGTTCTTTGCCTTATGGCTAGCCTGATCGGCTCGGTGCCGGCCTTTGCATCTGGCAGTGACCGGCAAATTCCGGAACAGGTAACCATCAAGTGCTGGGCCTGCCGGGAAATAGCGGAACTGGGGGAAAAATACAAGGCGGAAAGGAAACTTCCTGACGCGGTTGTAGTGGATGGGAAGCCCATATCCAGGAGCGAACTGGCCCGGTACCTCCTCTCAATACTGGACAAGGTAGTGGCAAAGTGTGATTGTGATAAAGACGGGGCCGGGGCGATTCCCCGGGAGGACCGGGACCGTCTTTCGGCCCTCCACGAGGCGTTGAAGGCGGATTTGGTCAAATATGAAGGGTACATTACGATCAGGAAAACGATCGAAAATATCCTGGCCGGGCCCGAACTGCCCCCTTTTGAGTACAGGGTAGGCGTTAACGGGTTTATCAGGGGAGACGGGGTGGGCAACTTCAGGCTCCCGAATCTAAGCTACGCCCCGGACCACAGTGAAGGACGGTTCCTATACCGGATACAGCCTTACGCTTACTGGCATCCGAACGGCTACCTGGACATCCACCTGGAGGGACAGGGTTACGGCTTTTACGGCGGCAGCCAGCACAAGGGCGAGTATTCCATATACCAGGGGTTTGTGGAAGCGAAGCTGCCCGGACAGGATGTGCTGGCGCTGAAGGCGGGCCGGCAGGAATTCGTATATGGCAGCGCTTTCATTCTTGGGGCGGACTCATTTTTTGACGGCCTGTCGTTCGATGCGGTGAGACTAAGAGTGCGGCCGGCTGGGCCGCTGACGGTTGATCTGCTGGGCGGCAGGTATGCCGCTCCATTTTCAGGCGGTGTTGAAGGGTATCTGGAAGGCGGGTATGCTGCTTATATCTTTTCCGAGGGCAACACTGCCAGCGCCTATGTGTTACGTGACAACGGGTCGTCCGGCCATCATGCGGGGGAGCACCTCAGCATCTGGGGGCTCCGTGGCACTTGCACGCTCGGCCCGGTCTCCCTCGAAGTTGAGCCCGTCTACGAGTCGGGACTGACCTTCAACCCGGCTGACGGAAGCAATGACGTCATAGACGCATATGGAGGACACGTTGACCTGACAGCACCGGCTGTGCTGGGAGGTTACAACAACAGGTTTTTCCTGAGCTATGCTATTGGTTCGGGCAGCAAAGAAGCGGCAAACGGCGTGAATTTCAGCAGGGAATTCCGAACCCCCGACAACGATTCCCCGCTGATGGGCGACATGCACGTCATAGGCGATCTCTCGGGCGTTAATGTCGCCGGCCACCATGCCAGCGGTCTGCAGATTTACGCCCTGGGTTGGGCGATAGATATCACAAGAGAGCTGAATTTCTCCGCAACCGGCCACTACGTTGTCGCCGGCGACGT
>JAKAEG010000158.1 GCA_021819985.1 Nitrospirota bacterium
AACAAAAATTCGTTTAAAGGTCCTCCCGCTGCCTGAGGATGTGCTTACGCTTATGGCGGTTTTCGCGGACGCGGAGCGGGCGGGCGAGGCGGTGTCCCGAACTATAGCCTCAAAGATAATCCCCCGCACGCTTGAGATAATGGACAAGGCCTCCATGACCGCCGTTGAAGGCTGGAGCCCGGTAGGTCTGCCAACTGAAGCGGAGGCACTGCTGCTCATTGAGCTTGATGGGCATCCGGAGGCCATAAAGAAGGAGGCTGGACGCGTGATCGAGATATGCGAAAAACTGGGCGCCGATGTCACGATGGCAGAAAACGAAAGCGCGCGCGACGCGCTCTGGAAGGCAAGGCGGGGCGTTTCGCCTGCTTTATATCATTTGTGCCCGCATAAGATAAGCGAGGATATCGTAGTGCCCAGAAGCAACATAGCCCGCATGCTTTCGGAACTCAAGGCCCTGGCGAATAAAACATCCGTCCCGATAGCCACTTTCGGCCACGCGGGAGACGGCAATCTGCACGTAAACTTCCTTCCCCCGGTTAAAAAGGACATCACCCCCATACTCGAGGAGATGTTCAAAAAAGTGCTTGAGCTTGGCGGCACAATTTCCGGCGAGCACGGTGTGGGTCTTACCAAAAAACCCTTCATAGCAATGGAGATACAACCCGCGCAGCTTAAGCTTATGAGGGACATTAAAAATGTTTTCGACCCAAAGGGGCTTTTGAATCCTGGCAAGATATTTCCGCCGGAGGGGCGATGAGCCCCGGAGGCGCAATGAGCCCTATATGGTTTTTTTGGGCCTGGGCGGCGCTGCCTCTCTACCTGGCGGGAATTTTTAACAGGCGTTTCCTTTATGCCGGATGCCTGGCGCAGGCGGCATATCTTTTGGCAAGGGGCGCCATGATAGGCAGGGTCCCGCTTGTGGGCCCGCATGATACCCTGATATTTCTTTCCGCGAGTCTTGCCGGGTTTTCCGCCTTTTTCCACGCGGAACCGGGGAAGATAAAGATGTACCGTGTCCTTATCGGGGCGCTGGCCGCTCTTTTCAGTGTCTCAGCCATGTTGGCCAAGCCCTTTTCAGGCGCCCTTCCCCCCGTGCTGAGCACCTACTGGTTTGAACTGCACGTGGGGCTCTCCTTTTTCTCATACGCCTTTTTCGGCATAGGAGGGGTGCTCGGGATTTTATATTTTTTAAATTTGGAACGGCCTGATGGCTCTATTGATAAAAACAAAGCGGGAATTGAGAAAAGCCAGTACCGCTTCATACTTACAGGGTATCTCCTTTTCTCCGTTGCGATGATAGCCGGAGGCGTATGGGCATATCTTGCCTGGGGCACTTACTGGCTTTGGACGGCGAAGGAACTCTGGACCTCGATAGTCTGGCTGTTTTACAGTCTTTATCTGCATCTGCGGCTGCGGCCGGGATGGTACGGAAAAAGGACCGCTATAGCCGGGACGGCAGGCTTCATACTGGTACTGTTCACATATCTTGGGGTGGGGCTCCTCATGAAAAGCTCCCATACTTTTTAATAAAAAAATAAATGGTATTTTCAAAGCTCAGAAAAACCGTATGGGAGGCATTGATATCCCAAAGGCTGGCCGTATGGCTGCTTGGCCTTGAAATAGCCGCCCTTTTTGCGGGCTCCTATTTTCTGGCCGTAAACAGGGAGGTGATGGGCGCGATGAGCGGGGAATTCCCCCTGTTCGTCTGGTTGCTCCAAGGCCCCTTTGCGCTCACATTCTGGCTTTGGGCGGCTATCTTCTTTCTGGTGCTTCTGGCCATAAATACGGTTTTTTGCAGCGTGGAATCGCTAAGGCGCAAAAAGGGCGGCCTCATCACAATGCTAAGCCCCCAGATCATTCACGCGGGATTTCTTTTGATCCTGATGGCCCATCTGATGAGTTCGCTTGGGGCCTCTAAAATTACAGGGCAACTGGCGCAGGGCGAATCAGCCAGGCTCCCCGGATTCGATATTCATCTTAATAAAGTGGAACCAGGGCAAAAACCCTATGCCGGGATAGATATACTTTCAGGAGGAAATGTCATCAGGCACGGGGTGCTTGCCCCCAATCATCCGCTCTTTTTCCGGGGGTACGGTTTTTACCTGCAGGAGGTCATGACGGAGCCTTTCCCCTCGGCCTTTATCGAAGTAAGCCGGGAGCCAGGCGCAATATGGGCGCTTTTTGGAGGTATACTCTTTACAGTGGGAACCATAATGCTTGTACTGCTGAAAACAAGACATGAATAAGAACCTGTAAAAATAAAAACAGGACAGGAGTAAGAACCTGTTTGAGACAGGTTCAAATTAAAAATGGCAATATTCGTAGTGCATGAACACCACGCGACCCACCTTCATTATGATTTCAGGCTTGAAATGGAAGGCGTGCTAAAAAGCTGGGCCGTGCCCAAAGGGCCCTCTATGGACCCCGCGGACAAAAGACTTGCCGTGATGGTGGATGACCACCCGCTGTCATACGGCGGATGGGAAGGCGTAATCCCTGAGGGCCAGTACGGGGCGGGCGAGGTCATCATCTGGGACACCGGCAGGTTCGAGATCGAAAAAGGCAGCCCGGAAGAAGGCGTAATTGAATTCATGCTCCACGGGAAGAAACTGAAAGGCCGGTTCGCGCTTGCCGAAATGAAAGGGGGCAGGTCGCCCAAGGGCTGGCTCCTGATAAAAAGAAATGACGAATACGCGCACCCTGGCTTCAAGATCGCCCCGATGCTCACCCCAAAAAAACTGAAGGACATCTCCAAAAACCCGCCTTATGAAAAAAAAGAAAAAGCAAAAACACATGCGAAGAAATCCGGCTGATAAAAAACTGAAAAACAAAAAGGTTAAAAAAGTCTCATTCGTCGATCTCCATGCGCACGGGATGGGCGCTTATGATACAAGGACAAATGATCCGGGGTCGATCCTTAAGATTGCGCGCATGCATGAAAAAAAGGGGACCGGCCTTATCTACCCCGCCATCTATCCCGCGGACACGGAGACCATGCGGGGCCAGATGAGGGCCGTTTCGGAGGCGATGAACAGAAGCCTTACGATCGGGGGCGTGAACCTTGAAGGGCCTTTTTTAAATCCAGAAAAATGCGGCGCTCTCGATAGGGCAAGCTTTAAAAGGCCAACGCTTTCGAACCTGAAAGCGCTTATAAAGGGTTTCGAAGACATCATAAAAATCATCACGATCGCCCCCGAAATCAAGGGGGCACTGAAGCTGATCGAAAGATGCTCGGAACTTGGCATCAGGGTCAATATGGGCCATTCGGATGCTACTTTCAAGGAGGCCAGCGAAGGAAAAAAGGCGGGGGCCACAGGTATAACCCACCTGTTTAACGCCATGCGCCCTTTCCATCACAGGGAGCCGGGGCTGGCCGGATTCGCCCTCCTCGATGATGCCCTTTATGTTGAACTCATTGCCGATGGCGTGCATTTAAGCCTGGAGACCCTGGCGCTGGTCCTCAAGGTCAAAGCCCCTGACAGGATAATCCTTGTATCGGACGCCGTGAAAGGCGCAGGCAAGGGAAAGCCTGTATATATAAATGGATCGCTTCTTGCCGGCGGGGGCAAAACGATTTCCGAATGCGCCCGGATGCTTGAAAAAACATTCGGAGTGGAAGAAAAAATGATAGAGCTTTGGGGCAGGAAAAACCCGCTTCGCTATATGGGGTTTTTAGATTAAATCCTTACTGGGCGGGTTTGGCCCTTTTTAGCACCTCTTTGTTATAGGCCGATATTACATCCCTCCTGCTGACCATCCCGATCACCATTTTTGGGTTGTCCCTTTTTACAACGGGTATTTCATCGATATCCTTCAAAGAAAACCTCTCGATCGCGGTGTTCAGGTTTTCTTCCGGGTAAAGCACTATCACCTCGTCTGTTGCCACCTGCCCGGCGCGGACGATAGTCTTCACCTCTTCTTCCAGGAGCACCGGCCTTACATCCTGGAAAGAAATAATGCCTTTCATGAGCCCGGCGGAGTCCACCACCGGAATGTAGAATTTCTCCTGATTTATCATCTCAGAAATAACATCGTCCAAAGTGGCCTCTTCTTTGGCCGTGATGAAATCCGCCCTCATTATATCCGCCACTTTTATGCTGCTCATAATGGCCGCTTCCCTGCCCATGTGTATCTTTATCCCTTTTTTCGTTATATCGACGGTATCTATGGAATCAGGGTAGATCCTCTTTGCTATAAGGGTGCCGATAATGGACGAGAACATGAGAGGGATTATGATCTTGTAATTGCCGGTCATCTCGAAAAGAAGGAAAATCCCGGTAAGCGGAGCGTGGGTGGCGGCAGCCAGAAAAGCCCCGATGCCAACAGTCGCATACGCCCCGGGAGATGCGGTGTAGGCCGGAAACAGCCAATTGACCAGATAACCATAGCTGCCCCCCGCCATGGCGCCAATGAAAAGCGATGGGGCAAAGACACCCCCTGCCCCGCCGGAACCAATGGTTATGGCGGTGGCCATAAGCTTTAAAAAGATAAGAACGGCCATCAGCGGGAAGATTATCTTGCCAATCAGGGCATGATCGATAATGTCGTAGCCGTTTCCCATGATCTGCGGAAGAAAGATGGCAAATGATCCTATTATAAAGGCGCCGAGCACGGGCTTGAGCTGCGGGTTTATCCTGAGCTTTTCAAATTCGTCCTTCACGCCGTGGAAAACCTTGATATACATAACTGCCAGAAAACCGGTCAGGACCCCGAATATCATATATAGCGGTATCTCCGCCATGCTCCTTAGCTGGTACTCTGGGACCCTGAAGGCCGGATTTGAGCCGTAAAACGCCCTGGATACGACCGTGGCCATCCCCGAGGATATGACTATTGCGGCAAACGAAGAGATCTCGTAATTTCCAAGGAGAACTATTTCTATCGCGAACATCACCCCGGCGATAGGGGCATTGAAGGTGGCGGCTATTGCCCCTGCGGAACCCGCCGCTATCAGAAGCTTCATCCTGCTTCCTGAGGCCCTGAAGAGCTGCCCGGTGCCGGAGCCTATCGTGCCTCCGATTATCGCGATGGGGCCCTCGATGCCGGCCGACCCTCCGGTGCCTATCGTGAGCGCAGGGGCGATAATTTTCAGAAAGATGTTTCTGATCCTGATCACCCCGCCCCTGATGTTCACAAGCTCAATGAATTTCGGGAACCCGTAGCCGTTCACGTCGCCAGGAAAGGCCTTGGAAAGCGGGATCAGAAGCAGCGCACCGGCCATGGGCAGAAGGGGCAAAAGAACTCTATATGTCCCCCCACGGTTTATCTCCAGAAGGTTAGCCACATGGATGAAAAAAAGCTGGTGGACAAAATTCATGGTACTGCGGAAAAGTACATTGGCAAGACCGGCACAAACACCCACCAGCGCGGACAGGATGATCAGGGCCGTGTGCTCCTGCATATGGAATTTTTTAAGCAGAGCGGCAAGTTCAGCGAGTTTGCTGGTCTCCCGCTGGCCGGAGGAGCTAACTGAACTCATCGCACTTTTTGGAAAGCATTTATTTGAAAGCAAAAAGACAAAAACATAACTTATCATTATAACACCGGGAAAAATTGACCCGGGCAGGTCCGAAAGTTTTTTGACTTTTTGATTTTTTTACGAAAACCCCTTCTGATACAATGTCTTTTGATATAATGTCTTCCAGGAGCCGCGAACCTGGAGAAAGGCAGGAATTTTCCCCGTGATTGAGAACATACATTGGCTTGGACATGACAGTTTCAGAATAGATGCTGGCGGCGTTGTCATCTATACGGACCCGTTCAGGATAAAAAAGCCTGTCAGGGCGGACCTCGTCCTTATTACACATGAGCATTATGACCACTGCAGCCCCGAGGACGTCGAAAAAATAGTGGATGAAAAGACCGTAATACTTGCCCCGCCGGACTGCGCCCAAAAATTTTCCAAAGGAAAAGTGAAAATTGTGAAGCCCGGTGGCAAACTGGACGTCATGGGCGTGGAAATAGAGGTAGTGCCCGCATACAACATAAACAAAAAATTCCATCCGAAGCAGAACCAGTGGGTGGGATACATCTTTACGGCAGGCGGAAAAAGGATATATATGGCCGGTGATACCGATCATATACCTGAGATGAAGGAATTCAGGGCGGATATAGCTCTTTTGCCTGTCTCCGGCACCTACGTTATGACTGCCGAAGAGGCGGCCCGGGCCGCGCTGGATATCAGGCCGGAAATCGCTGTTCCCATGCATTACGGCACCATTGTGGGCACGGAGGATGATGCGGACCGCTTTGCCAAAAAATCCCTTGAGGGAAAAGTAAAGACGGCCATACTGAAAAATGAGGGCCCTGCCGGAAAATGAGGGAAATCTTTTTTGCCTCAAAATATTTTTAAGCTCCTCAAGGATTCCCGAGGCAGGTCAATTTCAGGCCCGGAACTGTCAAAAGCGTTGGGGATAACCAGGGCCGCGGTCTGGAAAAAAATTGGACTGCTCAGGGCCGAAGGTTTCCTGATAGACTCCTCTAAAAATGGTTACCGGCTTTCCGGGGGGCCGGAATTATGCAAAAGGCTCCTTTCTTATTCTCTGCCTCAGACAGAGATAGTCTTTCAAGAGCAAATGCCTTCCACAAACGATCTGGCGCTGCTTATGGCAATGGGAAAAGATCAAAAAAATGCAGGGGGCCGGACCGGCGCTCCCGGCAGCTCTCTTTCGGGCCTTGTGGTAGCCGGTTCCCAGACTGCGGGAAGGGGAAGACTTGGCAGAAAATGGCTGTCTCCGCACGGGGTAAACATATACATGAGCGCGGCGATGAGGCCGGAGCTTCCCCCAAGAAAGGCGCCCCTCCTGGCCCTTGCCGCCGGGCTGGCTTCCGTCCTCGCAATAAAGGGTCAGGCCGGGCTGGACGTAAGGCTGAAATGGCCTAATGACATCATTGTTCCTGAGGGAAAAAACAAAACCAGAAATGCAAAGAAACTCGGAGGCATACTGGTTGAACTCCGTTCCGATCCGGACAGGGTCCTTTCAGCCGCGATAGGCATAGGAATAAACGCCAACATGAAGGCCAAAGACATGCCCCGGGAGATCAGGACGGCGGCAACCTCCATATTCGATGAGACCGGAAGGGCAGTAGACCTTGCCGCGATGATAGCGGCCATTTACAGGGAACTGGACTACTGGGCGGGAATGCTCCATAAACGGGCGGCGGACGGGGAGCAAAAGAAACAAAAACTCCTTAAGGCTTACAGGAACCTCTGCGACACCATCGGCAGGCAGATACGGATCCAGGCAGAAGGAGGGTCCTTCACCGGGACCGCCTACGGGATAGACGATGATGGAAGACTTTCACTTAAGACCGCGGAAGGTATGCTCCGGTTTTCTACTGGTGACGTGCAGTCCGTAAGGGAAAATTGAAGACAGCCAAATGAGAATCGCATACTTTGACTGCTCGGCCGGAATAAGCGGGGACATGTTCATTGGGGCGCTCCTTTCCGCGGGCGTTCCCTTTGAAACGCTTCAAAGAAAGCTGGCCAAACTGGCTCTGGAAGATGTTCGGATAAGCCATAGGCAGGTCAAACGCGGGGGCCTCGCGGCGGTTAAGTTCGACGTAAAGCTGGACAATAAAAAATCTAAAACAAAAAGAAAAAGACCTCCATTTGGGTGGGAGGCGATGTCCGGGACCATAAAAAACAGCGCCCTTTCCGAAGGGCTGAAAAAAAACGGTCTGGCAATTATCAGGGGCCTTTTTGAGGCCGAAGCGACAGTCCAAGATC
>JAKAEG010000159.1 GCA_021819985.1 Nitrospirota bacterium
CCTCTCCAAAGGTCGCCATTTCCCTGTATATTTTTAGCCCCGCTTCTATCAGTCCCATCGCAAGCGCGGCCCCGGTCCCTTCGCCAAGGCGCAGCCCAAGGTCGATCATCGGGGGAAGCCCCATTTTTTCAAGCATTGCAAGATGCCCGGCCTCGACAGATTTGTGCGAGGCGAACATGTAGTCCGCCGCAGCCGGTTGAAGCGCATAGGCAATCAGCGCACCCGCCGTGGAAATAAACCCGTCTATCACAACCGGCACCCTGTTTGCCGCTGCCCCCAGCACGAGCCCTGCAATGCCGCCTATCTCCGCGCCGCCCACCTTGGAAAGCACATCCAAAGCGTCATTGGGGTCCGGTGCGTTGAGCCGTATCGCATCCTCGATAATTTTTATTTTTCTTTCAAGCGAACTGCCGGTAATCCCTGTCCCTTTGCCTGTGACCTGGGCGGCATTCTTGCCCGTCAGCACAGAGGCTATCGCGCTTGAAGGGGTCGTGTTGCCTATACCCATATCGCCCGTACCAAAGAGCGTAAAACCTTTTTTGGCGAACCTGCCAGCCAGCCTGATGCCTGCCTCGATACTTTTAATGGCTTCGCCCCGCGTCATGGCCGGGCCTTTGGCGAAATTTCTGGTCCCTTTTACCACCTTGGCGTCAACCAGGCCTGATATCTTTCCGAAATCATGGTTTACGCCCATATCTATGATCACAACCCTTGCCCCCGCATGGCGCGCAAGCACGTTTATTCCCGCTCCGCCCGCAAGGAAGTTGTGGACCATCTGCACGGTCACCTCCCTCGGATAGGCCGATACGCCTTCATCAACCACGCCGTGGTCACCGGCAAAGGTGAATATCACTTTTTTGCACAGGGGCGGGAGGGGATCTTCCATAATGGCGACAAGCCTTTCCGCGAACTCTTCAAGCCTGCCAAGGCTGCCTGGCGGTTTGGTGAGATTATCCAGTCGTTTCCGGGCGACTGTGATCCAGTTGCGGTCAACCGGTTTTATGTTTTCAAGCGTGGCTTTAAGCAGTTTCATTTAGAAAAATCTCCTGTGATCTTTAAATTAAATCGCCCGGAACGGCCCGCAGAAATGAGCCGTGATATCTCTTTTTCCGCACGGGTTGCAAGAAGTTCGATCTTTTCAGGGCCAAGCCGCTCCCCGGACATTAGTCTTGAAAGCGCGCTTTCAAACAGCCCTATGAAAAACCTGTTTATCTCATTATATTTTCCGGCGGCTTCGGGCGGAGGAATGGTCCTTCCGCTCCAGATATCATCCATCTGGAGGAAGAGGTAATTGGCAATTCTCCTCATAAGCGAAGCCAGTTCGCCCACTTCAGGCACGCTGAATTGCGCGCTCCCCTCGTAAGCCGTGACCGTCTCCAGCCGCCCTTCCATCGAAAGTGCTTTGTATGCCTCTGTGCCCTTCAATATTATCTGGTGGTGATTAAGCACGTTTGCGGTGACCGGCAGGTTTTCAAGCAGGCGGTTTCTTTTCAGAAATTCCAGGTTGGCCTTCAGGTCTTCGAGCGCGGAGCCGGGCTCAAACATGATGAAACCGATATTGGGTTCGATATCGTATTTTCTGAGTATCTTCAGGGCCTCTTCGCCTTGCCGTACAGTCGTCATCTTTTTCATTCTTTTAAGGGAATCATCCCTGCCGCTTTCAAGGCCCACGAGTATCTGGCGCAATCCGGACCGGGCCAGGGCGCAAATGGTTTCATCCTTTATGTCGTTTACCCTTGCCTCTATGCCAAAACGTATATTCAGCGGCCCAAGCATGGAGGCCAGGCGAAGGGCTCTTTCCTGTCCTTTAGCGCCCGGACCAAAAAAATTGGGATCGGTGAAATAGAAATCCCGCGTCCCGAATTCGGAGACAATGGAGTTGATCTCTTCCGTTATGTTTTCAGGGCTTCGGCCCCGCCACCCGGCCCCGGCAAAGGAACTTGTGTGGCAGAAGGTGCATTTTCCGTAGCACCCCCGGCTTCCAAGCAGATTTACCTCAGGCAGCCGCAGCATGGCAGGTGTTTTTTTGCGGACCGGAAACGGAAGCACGTCAAGGTCCTCCGCAATATCCGGCTTTGAAAAATCCCCGCCGCCACCAGCCAAAAGAAGCCCCGGAATGTCTAATTTACATCTCCCGGAAGAAAGCGCGTCAGCCAAACTCTTAAACGTGATTTCAGGCTCCCCCACTATAACGCCGTCAATCGAAGGGAAGAGGGCAAAGATGTCACTCAATGCAAAGGTTGGGTAGTATCCGTAAGCCGCCATAAAGCGGGGTTCGAATTCCTGTTTAATGCCGGAAAGGAAGTTTGAAAGCGCCCGGTCTTCCCCCCAGTGATATATCATATGCACCCCGATTATATCGGGCGGGAATGCGCGGACCCTGCTTTTTATTTCTTCATAAGAGAGCCCTTCCAGATGCCCCTCGATTATCTCCACTTCGTGCCCCTCTTTGAGAAGCGTTGCCGCCGTGTAGCCCGAAAGAAGGCAGGAGGAAAGCGGAGTATTGGCTATATCGTTGCAGCGCTCCGGGATCCTTGGCCTTGGGTGCTCGATAAGTATTATTTTCATTCCGGCAGGTTTCCCCCCCCCTGCCATGAGGCGACGTTTAGTCCGAAATGGAGAGTTTCCAGCTCATACCTGAAGGTCTCAAGCGGGGGAGGATTGTAATAGGCCGGATACAAAAGGTCCGTCCCTTCCCTGATGATCCCTTTTTGCCTTGCCATGGCCTCTACCGGTGTGCCGGGCAATATTCTTATATTATTTAAAACGATGGTGCCCAGGTTTCTTTTCGGGCTGTGCAGGTCGTAGAGGCGCTCGATCAGAGCTATGGCCTTACCTTTTGTTTTTTCCGATTCTCCGGGGGCGTTGACCATGAAATGGTAGACCGTGAGCATGCCGGTTTCCGCGGACACACGGGCCGCCTTAAGGATGTCTTTTTCGGACATCTTCTTGCCCAGTGCGTGGAGCGCCTCATTGCAGAGGCCGTCCGGGGAAAATGAGATGCACTCGCATCCCGCCCTCTCATAAAGGGACGCGCTCTTTGGATCAAAAAGAGATTCCCGGAAAAAGCCGTTCCATTTTATCTTCAGTTTCCTTCGCAGGATTTCCCGGCATACCTCTTCCAGATGTATACTGGGGCTGTTAACCACGGGGTCCGTGAAATGGAACCGGTCAATGCCCCATTTTTTGTTTGCCTGCTCTATCTCATCCACTATCGCCAGAGGCGTACGGAGCCTTGCCTTTTTCCCCTGAAGGGCAGGATATACGCAGTATGAGCAGTTGTATGGACAGCCGCGTTTGCCCTCAATGCCAAAAGCGGGCGTGTAGGAGTTCAGATCCAGATATGCTCCGGGATCGAGAATGGTTTTGTCGGCCGGTATGTAAACAGACATATCGGGTTTTTTCGTTTTTGTTTTTACAGACCCGGCCTTTTTTATTGTTTCGCCCTCCCTTATCAGGATATTTTCCAAGGCGGGAGGGTTTTCGATAGAATGTACAAGCGCTGGCAGGCTGTATTCCGCCTCGCCTGTAATGCCGAATTTTATTTCCGGCAGCTCGCTCATTATGCGTCTGGCAAATAATGAAAATCCCGTGCCCCCGGCCATGATGACCGCCTGTGGCAAAACAGATGCCGAAAGCCGGACCGCCGCGGCGAACTGGGGCATGAACGAGGCCTGCCTGTTTGCAAGCGGGTCCAGGTTCCTAAGGGAAAACCCGGCCACATCTGGCCGCAGTTCCAGAAGTTTTTCCCTTAAAGCCGTGTACGGGTCTTTGTCCTTTTGAAGGTTCATGTCCAGCACGAACACCTCATGGCCCGCCTCTCTTAACCGTGTGGCAAGAAGGACAATGCCAATAGGATAGATCCTTTCTGAAGAGGCGTTTCCCACCGAAGGGGCCTGGACCAGAAGCACGCGTCTTTTCCGGTTTTTCATTTCACATTATTCCAGAAGGAGCAGGGCGAAATATTTTGCGTACTCGTCCTTGCCGCGCAGCGTTTTTAATTTTATCCCGGCCCTTTTTACCGTCTCGAATACGTCGATACCGGCGCCTTCCATCGAGGGGCGTATCATGTCAGGATCTTTTATTTTTACGCATTTCGTCTTGCAGGAGGAGCAAAGGGAGCAGGGGCCGGCCCAAAAGGAAAAGGCCTTGTAAAAACCTGAGTTGAACGCCTCTTTTTCCGCCTTTAACACCTTCAGCTGAAAGTCCCTCGACGGCGGCTCACCTTCAAGCAGCAGGGCTGTCCGGCAGTCATTAATCAGCGCCTTTGTTTCTTCCTCTGTTATCGAATTTGGAGGACAATTGGGCTTCTTTCCGTAATGGGCGCAGCCGTAGCGGCATTTCAGGTTTGTCCATCCCGGTATATGGATATCGCTTGCCCGGATGGAAACGGCATTTCTGAACCCAATCGCAAGGATCCTGTTTATGAGACCTGCCGTTTTGTCCAGGCATAATTTTTGGAGCGAGATGAGATCTTTCGAGGCAAAAACCAAAGCGGTGTCCGACTCAAGAGGGGCAAGCCCGGCCACCGAAAGTCCGGTATCTTCCAGTTCTTTTTTGAGGGCGTCATAGGAAAACACCATGCCGTTAAAAGTATTAATGAACATGTTCAGATCAAAGAGAGATGCCTTATCCGGCCGGTGCTCATGGAAAAAATCATGGATAATAAGCAGCCCTTTTTCAGATAAACACCTCGCGGCATTTTCAATTATATGAGACAGTTCCTTTTTGGAATAGGCATGTATTATATTCGAAAGTACAATGAGGCTGAACCTTTCGGCCTCAAACGGCCAGGGGGCAAGGACATTGGCCGGACACAGGCTGGCCCTTTTTTTCTCATGCATCATTTTGCCTGTCAATTCAAGGATTTCAGGCAGGTCCATCAGGGTTGCCTTAAGAGAGGGCGCATGTTCCAGAAACCCCGCGCTTATTGCCCCGGAGCCGCAGCCAACATCGAGCATCTCGCCTTCAAGCGGGAAAGAGCCCAAAAGCGGTAGTATCACTTTTATCTTCCCTCTTGCGGCCGCATCCATCGCCCTCATGTATTGCCGTCTGCGTTTTTTTATTTCCTTGTCCTGGGATGAGGGCAAAAAGTCCTTCCTGCCGCCCTTTTTAAGACAGTCCCTGAGGCCTGCCCAAGGCTGGCGCAGCTCTTTTCTCCACAAGACGGAATCTCCCATATAATCTGGGTTGCCTGAGACCAGATACCTGGCAGACGCCAGCGAATTGAAATAAATTTTTTCCGCCCTGCCGATTAGCCCCGTCTGGCAGAGGGCATTTAAAAATCGCGCAAGAGGCTCTTTTTTTATGCGGAGCCTCCGGGACAGTTCTTCCAGGGTCATGCCATGCGGCTCAAAAAAAGTGAAAATGCCAAGCTCCACGGCGGCAAACAGGGTTTCGGAGAGCCAGTATGAGGTGGCAAGGTCCTCGATCTGTTGAAAGCCGGAGTCCTGCGGATCGCAGTTATTCTGCGGATTGTAACGGGCAAAAGTCCGCACTTTTTATTGCTTGTCCGAGTCCGCCATGTTTTTTTCGAACATGCCCCTCAGCATGTCATTTGCGCAAAAACGGCCGCACATCGTGCAGGAGTGTTCGTCGCCGTCTCCCCTTTTCTTTTTTATCTCCAGAGCACGCTCAGGGTCTATGGCCAGCCTGAACTGTGTGTCCCATTGCATGTCGCGCCTGGCCTTGGCCATCTCCTTGTCCGAGTCCATTTTTTTGTTCTTTATCATGTCCCCCACGTGGGCGGCGATCCTTGCCGCTATAACGCCTTCGCGCACGTCCTCGGGGAAGGGCAGTCCCAGGTGCTCGCTTGGAGTAACATAGCAGATGAAATCCGCTCCATAGGATGAGGAAAGCGCGGCCCCGATTGCGGCCGTAATATGGTCATACCCCGGGGCGATGTCGGTGGTTATCGGGCCAAGCATATAAAAAGGCGACCCGCCGCTCATCTTCTTCTCCATGATGATGTTTGCCTCTATCTCGTTTATCGGGATGTGCCCAGGGCCCTCCACCATGGTCTGGCAGCCCGCCTGCCTGCCTGTTTCAGCCAGCTCGCAGTTGATAAGGAGTTCCTGTATCTGCACCCTGTCGGTGGAGTCGTGGATAGCGCCGGCCCGGAACCCGTTTCCAAGGCTAAGGACGGTGTCGTGCTTTTTAAGTATCTCCACCACGCGGTCGAAGTGCTCGTACAGGGGATTTTCCATGTTGTTGTGCTCCATCCAGGCGACCATGTAGGAGCCGCCTTTTGAGACCAGGCCGCCATAGCGATAATGCTGCCGCCTCAGCATCTCGACCGTTTTTCTGTTTATTCCGCAATGGATGGCCATGAAGCCCACGCCTTCCTCGCACTGTTTTTCGGTGATCTCAAAAAGGAGTTCGGCGGGCATTTTCACGGCCGCGCCGTATTTTTCAATTGCGATTGCGAAGGCCTCGTAGAGCGGCACCGTGCCTATGGGAAGGCTGATGGCGTCCATTACCGCCCGCCTTATGCCGGCGATGTCGCCGCCCACGCTCAGGTCCATAAGGGTGTCCGCGCCGTATCTTTCGGCCACCTTCGCTTTTTCGACCTCCATCTGTACGTCGGCGATCGAGGTGGACGTGCCTATCGATGCGTTCACTTTTGTCCTCAGCCCGCGTCCTATGCCGTTTATCCTGCCTTTTCTGTGCAGGTTTGCCGGTATGACGACCTGGCCTTTTGAGATGCGCTCTCTTATGGTCTCTTCGTCAAGTCCCTCATCCTTGGCTACAATTTTTGCTTCATCCGTGATCTCCCCCTTGAGGGCGCGTTCAAGCTGGGTCATCTCAAAAAGCCTCCTTGGTTAAATTGAAATTTGATTTGGGCAAAATTAAAATAAAAATCCCCAATGCGGAAATGAAAATATTTCCGCCTCGAGGATTTCCTATAAAAGTTTTTGTTGGACTTTTTAAATAAAAAGAAAAAAATTTCAAAAAAAATTTCCTCCACGGGAAATGCGGGCGAATGCCCGCTTATTATGGCCTCTGGAAATCATTTTGCGGCATTTTTTAGAGGCCACTTTGTCAGGCAGGTCTTCTGGCTAAGGTTCTTCCTACTTGCCGGGCCTTCCCGGGTTTTTTTAAAAAAACCCAGTGGCCATTGAGACCGGCTTTCGTCCCCTTTACAGCGGCGGGACCGCTCCCGGTTTGGACCCTTTGCGAAAAAAAGCCCTCACGGGATTCCCTTTTAAGCCTCGGGTATTATTACCCTTGCGGCGCCTGAACATGAAAAATTTATTTTCCAAATAAGTTATATACCCTGAGCCCGGTTTTTGTCAATAATCATCGGGGATTTGCCACGGAACAGGCGCGGATCTCAGGATTTGGATCTTGATTATGCCAATTGTGTTTCAAAGTGCCGGTGGGGGGAGTCGAACCCCCACGAGGTTGCCCTCACCGGATTTTGAGTTTACCCTCGGTTTTCAGGCCGGATTTGCAGCTTCACATAAGCCATTGATTCTTCATAATAAAAGCCCAGTTGGAAAGGGGCTGAAATGTAACCATTATTGCCTATGATTGCCGGAAGTGGCCCGGAATTGAGCGTCAGGGTTACAAAATGGTTACACGTAGCCCTGAAATCCGGTGCGGGTGTCTTCATCTTAACGGCCAAACCTTACGACTCTTTAGGAAGCTATCATCA
>JAKAEG010000160.1 GCA_021819985.1 Nitrospirota bacterium
CGTAAAGATAGACTTTGAAACGCTCAAGGTGCTCTCCGATATGGCCAGGGCGAAATACAAGCTTTCGGGCTGCGTGCAGCATGGGGCCTCGACACTGCCGGAGTCGGCCTTCGATATGTTCCCGAAAACAGGCACCGTAGAGGTCCATCTGGCCACCGGCTTCCAGAACATAATTTATGACAGCAAGCACCTGCCCCAGGATTTCAGGCAGGAAGTCTATCAGTTCATAAAGACCGAATACGCCTCCGAGAAGAAGGAGAGCGAGACGGAAGACCAGTTCATCTACAAGACCAGGAAAAAAGGTTTTGGACCGCTCAAGCAGAAATGGTGGGACCTGCCGTCAAACATAAGAGGCACCATAATGAAAGAGATAGAAGACAAATTCGAGCTTCTTTTTGACAAGCTCAAGGTGAAAAACACCATGGATATGGTGAACAAGAGCGTAAAACCGGTCACGGTAAAAAAAGAAGTGATACTCTAAGATCAAAAGCAGAACGGAAAGGGCTGGACCGGGAAAAAAGTTTCCGGTCCAGCCCTTTTTTGTTTTGAATAAAATGAATAGGAAAAATGGCCGGGGCGAGCCGATTCAAATATCCTCCAAATCCCCCGGTTTGCCTAAATGGCGTCCTTAATCTTCTCCAGGTATTGCATAACTTCTTTTGATGCGCCTTCAACGTCCTTCATCATGGCTACAGCGTCATCGACTTAGAGGCCGGGGTATGAACTTGTGCCATATTCTTTATGACTAAGTCAGATCATCTGCAATCCCTCTTAATTGCATCCAGCAGACTTCCTATCTGGTCGGATACACCCTCCATTTCTGTATAAATACCCTCCGCCTTTACCCTGTCACCTGAGTTAAATGCCCTGACAGCATCTTTCGCCAAAGCGTGTATCTTCGCATGGGGCTCGTCTATAGCCATGAAATTCCGGAGCTTCCCGCACACCTCCATTCCCTCTCCAAAATACCATTTGCCAAACCTGCAGCTATGGTGGTCTGTTATATCGGAGGGGGAAAGAGTCAGATCCCCTTTCAGGCAGGATGCTATTTTGCCTGTAAACACCCTGTGGTCCGTCCTTGCAATATCCAGTATCCTTAACTCGTTCCCTTTTGTCTTAAACTCCGATGTGGAATTCCTCAGGTCCTCCACGATTTTTGTCAGAGAGTTCACTTCGTGCATTACGTCATCTGCCATTTTTTCGGTATCCCTCGATATATCAGATGTCTTTTCAATATTTTTGGCTACTTCATCGGAGGCGGATGACTGTTCTTCAACGGAAGTGGCTATATTGGTTATCTGGTCCTTAACCCCCCGGACATCCTCCACGATATGATTTAACGAATTCCCCACTTTTTGTATGAATTCTCGTGCCTTCGTAACTTCACTGGATGCCTCGCCCATACTTTGGGTTGTCTGGGCCGACTCCATCTGAATCGCCTCTATTTTTTCAGAGACCTCCACAGTCGCCCTAATTGTCTTTTCGGCGAGTTTCCTTACTTCATCTGCAACTACGGCAAAACCGCGGCCCTGCTCTCCTGCTCTGGCCGCCTCGATTGCGGCATTAAGGGCCAGGAGATTGGTCTGGTCCGCTATATCTTTTATAACGGTCACTATATCACCGATTTCAGTGGCCCTGGTATTTAATTTCTCCACCATCGAGGCAAGCTCCAGCGTTGAATCATAGACCCTGTTTACTGTGCCCACTGCGCCTACCGCTATTTCTTTGCCGTTATTGGCGGTCTGCATTGCCTCTTCCGATTTTTCGCTTGCCATGGAGGCATTCTTCGCTATATCCGTTATCGTCTGGCTCATCTCCTCGGCTGCCGCTGATATCTGGTGTGCCTGTGAGGATTGCTCTTTAGCCCCTTCCGCGGTCCTTTCCGCTCTCGACCTTAGGACATCAACAGTGGATATTACGTTGTTGGCCGATGTTATTATGCTGTTTATAATGCCTCCGAATGAGGCAACCATTCCGTTCATTGCATTGGCGAGGGTGTTTATCTCATCGCCATCCGCACCTGCTATAACATCTATTTTCAGATTTCCTTTTGAAATCTCTTCAACGGCCATAGTGAGTTTCTGGAGAGGAGCAACTATTTTGCGATGGGGCATAAGCCAGAGCCTCCACAGAATGATGAATTCGACTATGAAAAGGACGACCTGGACTGTCTTTATCGTCGCAATTTGTAATTGCCAGAAGACCGAAAGCATGCTGAGCAAAGATAAAGTCAATAGCACCACGACAACCATTTTAAGACTGCTGATTTTCATAGAACATAAACTCCCTAACCGTTTTTTTTCTTATGCATATTTTACTTATCGTATTAATTATAAATTTTCTTAAATTTATAATTAATATATATTTTTATAATTACCTTTTTTTATTATAGTCGACTTTAAAAACTGAGCACCGGAGGCCGCTTAAACCATTTTCTATTTTAAGCAGTTTTCCTTGGCGTGCGCCCCTTATTTAATTTGGGGCATACTCTTCATTCTGCCAAGTATCAGGTCCAATTGCTCAATGTCGGCCTTCCTGCAAGAGAGCTGTTCTTTGGGAAAGAGGTCATAACGGTCTCTCTTGCTGCGCCCGCCCCCCTTGGGATGCATTTGAAAGATTGATAAAATTAATGCTGAGTAGGAAGTGGAACCTCGATCGAACAATCTTGTTCGCGTTATAGGTTCTCATATCATCCCTAAACGATTCGACCTGCAATAGCTACGTCCAGGGTGTCCCTATTTACTCCGCAAAAGGGTAAATCATGTGCTCCCCAGAGCGTCATTCTCTTCCTCTTCCCATACCCATGCCCATACCGTGATCCTCATGCTCGCCGTGGCCCCTGCCGCGATGCTCGCCCCGTTCGTGCCACCTTTCGTCCCTTTCCCAATATCTTTCCCGCTCCCATCGCCTCCAGTTGTGCCTGAGCTGACCGCAAGGACTCGGGATTTTTTAGCTTGGGTAGAGCGCACCGAAACCCAACCTGCGAGATTTTTTTATTTTTTACTTGTCCCTGCTTTTACAGCTAAAATATACCGGCACAGGCGGCCGCAACGGATTATACAATGGACCTGATGGCAAACTGAAAAGAGGGCTGAGGAGAAAAAAATATATGAAGATCAGGGCAATAAAGATTGGATCTTCGTTCTTTCTGCACATACTGTTGCCCGTGGCGATGTGTGTTTTCTTTTTTGTGTCTGCGGCCAGGGCTTTTGGTGACGAAATTTTTCAAGCTATCGATGCTGATGATATTAATACTGTAGAGGTCATGCTTGACAAAGGCAAGGACGTAAACATGAAGAACGATTTCGGTATAACGCCTCTGATGGAAGCGGCCGCCGCTGGCTCCGTGGACGTTGCGCGCCTCCTCATAGACAAAAGAGCGGACGTGAACGCCCAGGACAAAGATACCGGCTTAACACCGCTGATAAACGCGGGCTTAATGCGCCATGCGGATATTATGCGGCTCCTTATAGAAAAGGGCGCGGATGTTAACGCGAAAACGAAAGACGGCACTACGGCGCTGATGCTGGCCGCTGCCGACGGTTTCGAGGACATTGTGCGGATTCTTATAAAGAAGGATGCGGACGTAAAAGCGGTAGACAACGGCGGGCATAATGTACTGGCTTGGGCCGAAAGGTCGGCAAAGCCTGCAATTACGCGCATTCTCAAACGGGCTGGGGCGAAAAAAATTAAAAACATCGAGGCTGTCCCAAAAGGGTCTATATCTAAAATGCGGGGTAGCCTACAGGGTCGGGAGTAGTTAGGTTTGTCTGAGTAGCGTTGGTTGGGCTGAGCGTAGCGAAGCCCAACATTCCTTCATTCTTGCTAACAATGACAACCCACTTTGCCGCTGAATAGAGCAGCGATTTCGCTTCCGATAAACCCGGATCCGCCGGTGACAAGCGCCCTCATAGGTCAAGCATACCAAAAATGCAAAGTGCTTTTGAAAATAAACAGGAGAATTGGCAGCATCTCTCGGGTGTGGACTTTCAGGTGAATGGCGCGGCCTCATGCCGGACCATTCCGTTTGTCAGGAAGGAGAGTTAGTCCGCGATCGCTACCCATGTGATTCACCAGATTTCAACCTGTCCAGTTTTTCATAAACTCCTTCGTATCCTTTCCAAATTCTACCCCCCATTATATTGATCCCCTTAGCTTTGTCCTGCGCGGGGTATTCTCATCTCGACCGTATGTTCACGATGATCGTCAAGGAGCGGAATTGTCTGATCAGGCTGCTCTACGCCATCGATGATAACACTCACTGTGCTGTCGTTGTTCGTTTGAAGCACGGTGATATGGAAGACGGTTTCCCTGTACCGGTAATGCAGCTTGAACGACTCCCACCCGCCGGGCAGGCACGGCGCAATACGCAGCTTGTCTGTTTCAAGCCTCAGTCCCATAAGCGATTCCGTGATCAGCCTGTACATCCAGCCGGCCGATCCAGTGTACCACGTCCATCCACCGCGTCCAATGTGCGGCGAGACCGCATATACGTCTGCCGGGACGACATACGGTTCAACCTTGTAGGTTTCTATTTCCCCGGGAGATCCCGCATGGTTTACCGGGTTGATCATCGTAAGCAGTTCCCACGCGCGACTGCTGTCGCCCAATGCAGCGAATGCCATTGCGGCCCAGATGGCCGCATGGGTGTATTGCCCCCCATTCTCCCTCACCCCCGGGACGTATCCCTTGATGTATCCGGGATTCATATCCGATTTATTGAACGGGGGGGCCAGGAGCTGGATCAGGCCATGGTCCCGCCGAACGAGAAGCTTATCCACCGCTTCCATTGCCATCTGCGAGCGTACGGCATCCCCGGCGCCGGAGAGAACAGACCAGCTTTGCGCGATGCAATCAATCCGGCATTCAGGATTACTCGCTGAACCCAGCGGTGAACCGTCGTCAAAGTAGGCGCGCAGATACCATTGGCCATCCCAGCCGTTCTCTTCGATATTCTTGCGCAGTTGGGCAGCTTCCTCCCGGTAGCGTTCGACAAATGGCAGATCACCTTTCAGATGCGCAATCTGACAGAACTCTACCAGCACTTTATAGAGGAAGAACCCCAGCCAAACGCTTTCGCCCTTGCCATCTTTGCCCACCATGTTCATTCCGTCATTCCAGTCACCCGATCCGATGAGCGGCAAACCGTGCCCTCCGAGGCTGAAACCCTTCAGAATGGCCCGTACGCAGTGATCGTACAAACTCGCGGCTTCTTCCGAGGCGTTGGGGAGATCGTAATATGAGTCCTCGTCCTTGTTTACCGGGCGCCCCTCGATGAAACGGACAGTTTCATCGAGCACCCCTGTATCTCCAGTAGTCAGAACGTACCGGCACACGGCCAGGGGCAACCAGAGAAAGTCGTCCGAACAGTGCGTACGCACGCCGCGGCCGGTAGGGGGATGCCACCAATGCTGGACGTCTCCCTCGCTGAACTGATGCGCAGCGCAGAGAAGTAGGTGCTCGCGCACAAGCCCCGGCTCACAGTGGATAAGCGCCATCACGTCCTGCAACTGGTCGCGGAAACCGAAGGCCCCCCCGGACTGGTAATATCCGGACCGTGCCCAAATGCGACATGCCAGAGTTTGATACAAGAGCCAGCCGTTGGCCAGCAAATTAACGGACTGGTCCGGTGTTTCCACCTGAACCGCGCCCAGGGTGTGGTTCCAGTAATGCCAGACCTTCTCCAGCGCTACGCGCGCCGCGGCAGATCCACGGAAGCGGAGCACCAGTTGGCCGGCATCATACGGATCCAGCCCTACGCCGAGCCTGAAAATGATCTCACGCTCTTGCCCATCCTCAAGCTCGAAGGGGACCTGGATAGCGGCGCAGGGGTCCAGGGCAACCCCCACCTTGCCGGAAAGCCGCGCACGGGTCATCGCCTCCGGGCTTCGAAGCGTGCCGTTACGGCCAAGGAACTCTGTACGATCGCCGCTTACAGACCGGGCCGCCTCGTCCACGTCGAAGAACGCGGTCCGTCCGGCAAACTCCGTGTTGTATGGGTTCCGCCCAAAAAGCGCGCCGGTTTTGGGATCGATTTCGGTGCTCACATGCATTGCCGTTTTCGACCGCAGGTCTCCTAGCACCCATTCCACGTAACCGGTTGCCGAGAGCCGGCGGGACCTGCCCGATTTGTTTTTTACTTTCAATACCGTCAACTTGACCGATGCATCCATTGCTACGTAAACCCACATCTCTGAGGTGATGCCGTCTTCCGTGTGTTCAAAAATACTGTAACCGAATCCGTGGCGGCTGACGTAATGCATCGCCCCCCGGACAGGCAACGGCGCAGGGGACCAGAAAAGACCACTCTCCTCATCGCGGAGGTAAAAAGCCTCTCCTCCCGAATCGCTTACCGGGTCGTTGTGCCAGGGAGTGAGGCGGAACTCATGGGCATTCTCGCTCCATGTGTAAGCAGATCCGCTCTCTGAAATAACTGTCCCGAAGTGCGGGTTCGCGATCACATTCACCCATGGCGCCGGAGTCACCTGCCCATGCGTGGTCGTAATGATGTACTCGCGGCCATCGGGAGTGAATCCTCCCAGGCCGTTAAAAAACAGCAGATCGCTGCGGGTAATTGCGATGGCAGCCTGGGATTCGGCGCGGCGTTCCTGCCTTCGGGCCGGCGCAAGGCGCGGTACTGCGAGTGACATGATACTGCGGCGGTTGATCTGGTCCGCCAGAGGACCAAAGCCGTCGGTAATAATGGCGCGGGCCACAGTTTGGAGCAGAATGCGGTCCTCAGCCGATATCTGGTCTGCTGGTCTTACGAATAGGCCGCCCGGCCGTTCCGCCACGTTGGCTTCGACGCCTGCCGCAATGAGTCCCATGATCTGCTCTTGCAGAAGCTGCCGGTAACCGGCGTGATCTTCATTCCATATCACGAGATCCACCGCGAGTCCCTTGAGACGCCAGTATGCGTGTGCCTGTACGAGCTGGCGTACCAGGTCGATGTTGGCCGGATCTGCGATCTGCAGCAGCACGATCGGGAGGTCACCGGAAATGGAGTAGCCCCACAGGCCGGATTGCCCGCGAATGTTCCTGCTGATAACGTCCGGTTCGGCGCGAAGCGAAGGATTTGCATAGATCACGGAGCCGGCAAGGCCGGCATAGAGCTGCGCATCGGCCTCTGTGGCATTGATCTGCCTTAGCAGTACCTGGCTGTGCGTCCATGCGAGATCGAACACACGGTCTGCGAGATACCGGTCCTGGTATTTTTCAACAAGATCCATGCAGAGGTCCCGGGTTTCACCGGTGCCGGTGACAATATGTATTGTTGCCGATTTCTCCGGGTCGAGGGTTATGCGATGACGGATTGCGACAATCGGATCGAGCACCGGGCCTTCGCCCCCCGAGAGAGTTGCGGTGCTGCTTAGAGCCTGCGGGTTGGCAAGGGTTTTTCCGCGGCCGATGAACCGGAGCCGGTCGGTCTCATAGGAAAAAACTTCGCTGTTTTCCACCCCGTGGACGGCCATCAAATGAAACATCCAGAGCGGTTGTTCGTCGAGTGAGCGGGGACGGCGTGTGCATAGGATCGCCCGCTTGTGGTCGATGATCTCCGTCTGAACAAAAAGATTGCTGAAGGCCGGATGCAGCGCGTCTGCGGCAGGCGGCGCAAGCGCGACCGCAGC
>JAKAEG010000161.1 GCA_021819985.1 Nitrospirota bacterium
GGGAGCACGGATTATGGCCTGTTTCAGATAAATGACAGGTTCTGGGCGGACCGCCTTATGAAAAAAGGCATCATAAACAGCGTATCCGACCTTTTCGACCCGAAAAAGAATATCGAGGCGGCGGCATGGATATATAAGCACGGGGGCTGGAACCAATGGACATCGGTGCAGAGCGGCAGGGTCCAACTGGGTTCGCCCGACGTCCTTGAGGCTGATAACTCCACAGGCAAGGAAGCGGATGCAGGGAATTTATAATTTTTTATTTATTTTATTTATTTTTAAATCAAAAACTTCAGGAGGTGAATTAGCGGCATTAAAGATTTCTCCGGGGATTACCGATAAAGAACTATGGACGGCAGCTTGCATTATTAAAAAGGCAAAAGATAAAAAGGCCGCCCCGGAGGTCCAAAAACAGTGAAAATAGGCAATAACAAACCGCCAGACGGGCCGGAATCGCGCAAGATTAAAAAATCGAATGAAATCCCGAAGGCAGGGCCCCCTGTGAGCGGGGCCGGGGCGGGCGCTGCCCCATCGGACAGCATCATAATTTCGAAGCAGGGGAAGGAAGCTGCCAAGCTTATCGAGGCTGCGGGTAAGCTTCCCGATGTACGGACGGACAAGGTAAACACCATAAGAGAGGCTATAGGTTCGGGAACTTACAAGGTGGATTCAGCCCAAGTGGCCCAGAAGATCATAAAAGAGATAATTTGAAAAATATGGATCAAATGAACGGCGCTCCGGAAAAGATAAAAGACGTGCTCGAACGGCAGATAGAGGAATACAAGGACCTGCTTGTCCTCCTTAGAAAAGAGAGGCAATGTCTTATCGATTTCGACGGGAGCGGGGTAAAGGACCTCGCGAAGCAGAAAGACACCGCCGTGCTGAAGCTGAGACTTCTTGAGCAGGAAAGACTCCGGCTCATGGGGGATTTTCAGAATTTGAGCGGAGAAAAAGACCGGATGAGCCTTCAGGATCTGTCAAAGACCACCGGAGACGGGGCTTTCCTTGAAATACGCAACCGGATGATATCTCTTCTGCAGGGCATCCAGGAATTAAATGAGTTTAACCGGATATTGATAGAGAGATCCCTGAATTTTTTTAACGGTTCGCTCGATTTCCTTGGAAAAGCGGCGCCCCAAAAACAGGTTGCCGGGCATGCCGCGGGCGGCAACTGGGCACAGGGTATGATGGTTTCGAGGCATATCTGATGGGCGGCCTGAATAACATCCTGAATATCGCCCAATCGGCCTTGTTTGCCAGCCAGTCCGCCCTGAACACTACAAGCAACAATATCGCCAATGTAAACACTCCCGGTTACGCGGATGAAAAAGCGATACTTGAACCGGTTGACCATATCGATCTGAGCGGCAGCAACCAGGGCGCCGACAGCCCTGGAGGCGTGGCGGTCACCAGCGTGCAGAGGCAATTCGATTCTTTTCTTCAGGCCCAGATATACCAGAGACAGCAGAGCATGAGCAGCTCGGACGCATCAAGCAACACGCTGGGCCAGCTCGAGCAGGTGTTCAATGAAACAGGACAGACCGGGTTGGCGACATCCTTCAACACTTTTGTGAACGATTGGCAGCAGGTCGCGTCAAATCCTACAGCTTCTGCCGGAAGGAACACTCTTTTAAGCGACTCTCAGGCGCTGGTCTCAGCGGCGCAAGACAAACAGGGCGCTATCGAGGACGCCATAAAGCAGGCAAACGATACAATAAAGGGCACAGTTGATACGGTAAATTCCATTGCCTCCAGTATCGCCCAGCTTAACGGCCAGATAGTCGCGGCGCAGGGGACGGCTTCGGGGAGTCTGGCGCAGCTGATGGACCAGCGGGACAACCTTATGCAACAGCTTTCACAGTCCATCAATTTCAGCTACTATACGGACAACACCGGACAGGTAAGCATATTGGCAGGCATGGGACAAAACCTTGTCAGCGGAGCCAAGACCAATGCGCTTTCCGCCCAGCAGGACACCAACGGTGATTACCAGATGTATCTTAACGGGACTAATATAACTTCAAATATAACGGGCGGTACACTGGGCGGCCTCATATCGGCCCGAAGCGACGCCGAGACACAGGGATTATTGCCGTTAAACCGGTTCATGGCCGGGCTCACGCAGCAGGTAAACAATATCCAGAAACAGGGTTTCGGACTTGACGGAAGCACAGGCAATCCGTTCTTCAGCCCGCTTACGCTTGCTACTTCATCAAATTCCAGCGCCTCCATAACGGCCTCGGTCACGAATGAAAGCCAGCTTACCCTGGACCAGTACAATATAAAGATAGACACAAGCAACAATTATAACGTTTACGATAACCAGACCGGCAAGCTGGTGACCTCCGGGGCATACACATCGGGAGGGGCCATCAATTTTGACGGCATACAGACTGTTATAACAGGCTCGGCCTCGTCCGGTGATACCTTCACCGTGGACCCGCTCAAAAACGCGGTGAACAACATGCAGGTGGCGATCACCAACGGCGACCAGATTGCGGCATCATCTTCTGCTTCTGGTCTGCCCGGGGACAACTCAAATGCCCTGGCAATGGTAAACGCACTGAATAATAACCAGGTCTCCAGCCTCGGGGGTCAGACCGTGATGGATTATTATCAGGGCATAGTCTCCACGACCGGGAGCCTGAGCAAAGCGGCGTCGGACAATCAGACCTTCGAGAGCAATCTCCTTGACCAGCTCAATCAGCAGCGCGACTCCGTTTCCGGTGTCTCAATCGATGAGGAGTCCGTAAATCTCATAAAATACCAGCAGGCATACGAGGCGGCGGCAAAGGTCGTGCAAACCACGAGTGAACTTTTCCAGACCCTGATGAACTTATGAGAGGTATGCGCATATGAGAGTAGGCTCGTTTTCAATTTTTAACCAGATCACGAATTCCCTGGACCAGGACATGTCCACACTGAACACGCTGGAAGGCCAGATTTCCTCCGGCAAGAAGATGAGCAAGAACTCCGACGATGTAACCGGCGTAATAAGCGCAATGGATTATAACCTGGAGCTGAGCCAGGATAGCCGTTATACAAGCAATATCGATAACGCAAATGCCCTTCTGGGCGATGCGTCCACTGCAATGTCGTCCACGCTTGACGCGCTGAATAACGCAAAAGAAATTGCGCTTCAGGGGGCAAACGGCATATCGAACAGCTCGAACTTAAGCGCGCTGGCGCAACAGGCTTACCAGATAAGGGACGAACTGCTTGGATACGCGAACACAAAGACCGCGGACGGCTCAAGCGTATTTGCGGGGTTCCAGACGCGCACTGACGCCTTTGACAGCTCGACATACTCCTACCAGGGGGATTCGGGTATTGTGAACGCGCAGATATCGGGTTCCCAGACCATGCCTGTGAACGTGACCGGCAGCTCCGCTTTCTCCTTTACTCTTTCCGCGCCGGTAACAGTCAAGCAGGCCGACGGGACCTCTTTTAATTATTCTGCCGTTGGCGGCACTACGACAAACGTCCAGATCATTGCATCGGATGGAAAAACGGTTCTTGACAGCTTTAATTTTTCCAATTTCATACAGCTTGCAAATCTGCTTGGGGACGCGCTCAACAATAATGATACAGCGCGGATCAATGCGCTTATGACCCCTCTTGACGACGCCATCGGCCAGGCCACAAGCGTAAGCTCCGATATCGGCGCCAGGCAAAACAGGCTGAGCACCGGGCAGAGCGCAATTGAAGAAAATAAAACGAACACACAGGTCCTTCTTTCGGGCGTCCAGGACACCGATATAGCGCAAACGGCCATGGAACTGTCAAAGTACCAGACGGCCTTGCAGGCCCTTGAACAGTCGGCCGGAAAGATAACCTCGGAGACCCTGCTTGATTTTCTGAAGTGATTATCTAATAAAATATATCCGTTGCCTTCCCCATGCTGTATCACTGCGGCTGAGGGCAAAGGGATTTTATCCTTTCCAAGTTTTTTGATTTTTGAAAGGCGGGCAGGATGCTTGTATTGACAAGGAAATCCGGGGAGACCGTAAGGATAGGGGAAGACATTGCCATTACGGTGGTCGAGGTCAAGGAAGGACAGGTCCGGCTGGGCATAAGCGCCCCGCAGGGCGTAAGGATATACCGCCAGGAAGTCTATGAAAAAATTGTCAGGGACAACCTGGTGTCCTCGTCCATTTCCGTTGAGGAGTTCAGTAAAATGAAAGAGGAGGTGAAAGGTGAAGATAAAATTTAAGACCTCTCGTTTTGGCGACCTTGAGGTCGAAGACACGAGGACAATACAGTTTCCCGAAGGCATACCGGGGTTTTCCGCCCTTAAGCGGTACGTCCTTATGGATTACAAGGATACCCCTTTAAAATGGCTCCAGTCCATCGATAACCCGGATGTCGCCTTCATCGTCGCCGCGCCCGAAACTGTAACGGCTGGTTATCAGGTCAATGTGGATGAGCCGGTCAGGCAGCTTTTGGACCTTGAACAGAATGAGGACCTTGCGGTGCTCCTTATCCTCAGGGTGGAAGCTGGTAAGCTCATTCCCAACCTGAAAGCGCCGCTGCTTTTAAACCCGGCATCCATGAAAGGCGTGCAACTTCTGCCCGAACGGCTTTAGACAGCTCGTATCACCTTGCCCATTTTTCATTCCTGAAACGTCAAAAGACCGTCAGGACTGATCTTTCCGGCTTTCCGATCCAGTAAATAATCCGTCAAATTTCTGGCTGTCAATAATTTAACTTATTGAAATCAAAGATTTTTATGATGGGCATAATAATTGCTTTTTGACCACTGTATTGTGGCAGTCTGGCGGGCATTTAATGTCCGCTTAAGCCGGTAATGGACAGGGAGACAAAAGAATTTGAGCAATCTGGGAATTGGCAAAGCGTCCGTCACGATAATCGAGCCTCCTTTATATCAGCATAGCGAAGCCTTCCGGGAGATCGCGGAGACGGTCTGTTACGGACTTAAGGCGCAAGCAAAAGAAATAAATTTAAATGATTTCATTACTGACGGCTGGAACATTGTTTTTGGCGCGCACCTGCTAACGCCTGAGCAAATGGCGGGACTGCCTGAAAGATCGATAATATACAACCTGGAGCAGGCCGACCCGTCTTCCATGTGGGCGGCCATAAAACCTCTGCTGGGGCGCTTTCCCGTTTGGGATTACAGCCTGAAAAATATAGAGGCTTTCAGGGCGGCGGGATTTGGAGATGCGGTTTTCCATGTGCCCATTGGTTACAGGCCGGAGATGGCGCGCATCAAACCCGCTGCCAGCCAGGACATAGATGTGCTTTTCTACGGCTCACTGAACGAGAGGCGAAAAAAAATACTTGAGGCGTTAAGCCGGGAGGGCCTCAGGGTGGAAACGCTTTTTGGGGTTTACGGAGCTGAGCGCGATTCCTTTATAGCAAGATCGAAAGTGGTCCTTAATCTTCATTTTTACGAATCAAGTATTTTTGAACTCGTAAGGGTTTCTTATCTGCTTTCAAACAGCAAGGCTGTGGTTGCCGAATGCAATGAGAATACGGAAATAGACAGAGGCATCGGGGGCGCGTTCGTGGCGGCGCCCTATGGACGGCTCGTGAGCGAATGCATTGACCTGGTAAATGATGATGAAAAAAGAAAGGCGCTTGAGGCCCTCGCCCTGGAAAGGTTTTGCGCACGGGAAGAGGACATCTACCTGGATGCCGGTCTGGCATGGGCGGATTCTTTCCTGAACGGAAACAAAGAAATGGCACCGGCGCCCGTGCGGGGTGGCAAAGCGGCGGGCGCACTTTCTTCGCATACGGAAATTAACGAAAATATGGTCTCTATCGTGGTGACTGTTCCTGAAAAGTTAAAAAATTTACAGAACTGCCTGACACTTCTGGAGAAATATACTCATGGGCCGCATGAGATAATCCTGTCGGGAAGCCGTCTCACAGGCGATGGCCTTACAGGCGGCATCTCGAAATGGATCAAAAAGCATGCGGCCCAAAATCCCCAGCACAGGCTTGTCGAAACAGTCGGCGCAGGTTTTTCCGCGGTATGCAATGAAGGCATCAGGGCGGCGTCAGGGCAATATATAGTTCTTCTGGACAGCGGCGTGGAAGTGACGGAAGGCTGGCTCTCCGGGATGCTCGATTGCATGAGAAATATTGAAGGCGGGCCGGAAGAGGATATTTTGGCCGGTCCTCCGATTATTGGGCCCATGTGCAAAATTGCGGAGGGGCCGCAAAAAATTCCGGACTGCCTGTTTACCGGTCCAGTGACGGGGGAAGGCGGGCAACGGAAGAACGGGAGCGGCAACTGGCAGGAGTTTGAGCGCGAATTCAGGGCCAAAAATCAGAACTGCCGTTTTATCGCGCAGGGCCTTGATGATTTTTGCACCTTTACAACCCGTGAGCTGTTTGAAAAGACGGGTCTTTTTGACGAAACGTTCAGTTCGCGGCGTTTTGCAATGCTGGACTTGCTTCAGCGGGCCGTGCTTGAAGGCTCAAAGTGTTTTGTCGACGCCGGTACGATTATCCATAGAGATGAGGCGTATAAAACTAAAGTTTTTTCCGGGGCAGACGGGTTTTTCACTGACAGAGAGAACTTCGAAGATAAATGGGGAGCTATCGATGCGAATGGCTCCGATGCAAAAAAAAGTTCTCTGAAGACATTTGAAGAAGCGGTGAAGATGGAGCAAAAAGGCGATCTGGAAAAGGCGGTTGAGGCCTTCGTCCGGGCCATCAAGGAATCCCCAATGGATAATTCTCCATTCGTGAGAAGCCAATATTACCGGTTCGCGCGTGTGCTTGCCAGGAATGCCAAGTTCGGCCACGCGCTTGAAGTGCTCTCAAAAATAGAAATACCTGGAAAAGCCGATGACGGACCGGATTCAGCGGACGCGGTTGATTTCGAGCTTAAAGGATATTGCAAGGAGGGCCTTGGGGAGATGCAGGAGGCGGAGCGGTTTGCATCGCAGGCACTTGAGCTGCACAATGGGGCTGGCGCGCTTAACCTTATGGGTCTGGTCCAGTTCAAAAAAGTTAAAGAGGACGGGCCAGCCGTTGCGGCCTCGTTTTTTGAAGAGGCCATAAAGGCCGACGGGGGTTATGGCGAGGCGTACGCAAACCTTGGGGCGCTCAGGTGGGCGGAAGGCAAAAAGGAGGAAGCGTTCGCACTTTTTGAGAAAGCCTTCATCCTCTCTCCCTCTGTTGATGACATAATCACGAATTACTACGCTGCTGCAACCGGGATGCCCGAGGCCGATGAGGGAATAATTGACAGGGCGATAGCGAATTTGTTGCAGGCGGTCTCTTTTTATCCGGCAAAAAAGCGTCTAAGGCATATCCTTGCGGAGTTTTATTTAAGGCGGGGCCTGAACAGGGAAGCGCTTGAAACGATTGAAGATATTTTTCTGTCTTTCGGTGTTGACGACGACACTCTTTCCGCCGCGCTTCAGATCAGGGACACCCTTGGCCCGAAGGAGATCCCAGCCGAAATACTCGAAGAAAATAAAAACAGAAACAGCCATGGGCTGTCCGTGTGCATGATAGTGAAAAACGAGGAAAAAAACATCGTGCGCGCTCTCCTGAATTTCAGGCCGTTTGCGGACGAGATAATATTGGTGGACACAGGCTCGGCCGACCGGACGAAGGACATAGCGAGAGCGCTTGGCGC
>JAKAEG010000162.1 GCA_021819985.1 Nitrospirota bacterium
CCCAATACGTCTTTCTCTTCCCCCTTGCACAGATCCACCCCCAGGCTATGGAGATTTCCAAGTACATCCTCTGCTCGGCCGACCCGGGGATGACTTATGACCAGGTGATGAGGGGAGAACTTGATAGCAAAAAGCTGCAGATTCCCGCCGGCTGCGACAAGGAGGACATCCTCAATGAGGATATTGAGGCGGGCAAGAAGGCCGGAATCAACGGGACGCCGGCTTTTTTCATAAACGGCAAATTCGTAAACGGGGCTAACTTGCCCCTGATAGATAAGCTCCTTGGGGAGTGAAAAAAAGGAGGTTTTAGAAAGATGGGAAAGGATTTGAAGTTGGAAAAACCGTTAAGGCTTATGTTCTTTTTCATGGCTGTGGCCGCGGTGCTGGCGACCCCGCATGCCGCTTTGGCGATAACTGCTCCGGTGCCGGGTTCCTTCGCTTACGACGTCTATGACGTGGGGGTAAACGACATCCTGAAAGGCCCTATCGGGTTCGTTGCGGGAGTGGCGGCGATAGTCCTGGGCGGCGTCGAGGCGATCAGGGCCCGGATGATGATGGCCATCCCCGCAATACTCGGCGGGGCCGTTCTCCTGAAGGCGGACACCATAACGACCAGCCTTGGGCTGATCAGGTAGAAATCATTAACCCCCCGGCTAAGGGGAGGGTTTTTCGGCCTTCCCCATTTTTTTGCCGGGCAAGGAGATACTGTCTTGGAGAAAAAATTTCCGCGCTATCTGTCGGCGCCTTTTCAGATACTCTGGTTCGAGCCGGACGAGCTTGGCGTGATGTGCCTCTTTTTCGTCCTTGCGCTCATGTTCGGGTATGTCTTCTGGGCGCTCGTCTTTGCGGCCCCGTATGGGTACTCGGTCCTGAAGAGGAAATATCCGCGCGGGTTCTTCAAGCATATGCTCTATTTCGCCGGGCTTACGAATCTCTCGGGCTATCCGTCCTTCTTCGAAGGCAGGTTCCTGGAATAGGGGGGTAAAAATGAAATTCGACATTTTCACGCAGAAATCCTCGAATATCGAGGCGGCAAACAGGTTTTTGAAATTCGTTGTGGCCGTAATCGGCATGGCCGTGCTCGCCAACTCCTTTTTCGTCTACACCATGGCGAAACACGAAAGGACCATCCTGGTGCCTGCCGGTCTCAACAGTAGGGTGGAGATTACGGACGGGCAGGCATCTGACGATTACCTGAAACTCATGACGAGGTACGCGGCGGGACTTGCGCTCAACTACACTCCTGCCACTGCCAGGGAGCAGTTTGGCGAGCTTCTCAATCTCTACTGCCCCGAGGCCTTCCCGGAGGCCAGGAAGACGCTCTACAGCCTTGCGGATACCGTGGAGACCACGAATATAACAAGCTCGTTTTACATCGAGAGCATCAAAGTGGACAGGAAAAACGGCGTCATCGAGGCCACTGGTCTCAAGCGCCAGTTCGCCCAGGACGGAAACCCGATTGGCGGCGGGGAACAGGCCACATATGAGATGACATACAGGATTTCAGACGGCGGGTTCATGCTTACCGGTTTCAGCGAGAAGGGAGGAAAGAATTAAGTGCGCTTAAAAATTCTGGCTTTTTTGCTTTTGCTTTTCGTATTTCTTCCGGCCGACCTGAGCTTCGCCGCGAGCCAGCCTACAGGGGCGAATAACCTGGTGCCTTCTGCGTTTTTAAGCAATACTCCGGCCGTTATCGCCCCGGAGGTCGCAGCTCCGGTGGAGCTAAGCAGCTCCGACATAAACAGGCTCGTCTGCCCAACGGAGATAAAAGACGTCATCTATTCCAAGGAGAAGGGCCTGACCGTAAAGATTGAAGGCAGAGAGGCCTTCGTCAAATTTCTGGTCACGAAAGAAGGTGACAAGGACGTCTATTCAACCACTCCCACGGAGCTTTACGTCATTTGCGGCCAGAAGACATTCAACCTGATCGCGCTGCCAAAGAGAATTCCTTCGAGGACAGTCATGCTTTCGGGAGGAGATGATAAGGCAAAAAAGAATTCATCGCTATTTGACGGAATGCCCTTCGAGAAGAAAATACTCGCCGTTATCAAAAGCGTGTATACGGATGACATCCCTGATTCCTTCACCGTTAAAAGCGAAGACAGGTCGTTTAACGTCTACAAGGGACTCAAGCTTACCCTGGTGCGGACGGTAAGGGTAGAGGGTGAGGGGCTTTTGGTAAAAGAGTTTACCTCCCAGGCGACGGAAAACATGGAGCTTGCCGAAAAGGATTTCCTGAAGAACGAGCTCACGTCCAATCCCGTCGCCATCGCCATAGACAAGCTCAAACTCGCGAAGGGCGAAACCGCGAGGATCATCATAGTCGAGCGGGTGACGGACGAGGGAGGAAACTGAATTGAAAGCCAGCTTGAAGCAAAGATGGGCGCAGCTCTCTCCGGCAAGGAAGAAGAAGGCCGTAATGCTTTCCATCCTCCTTGGCGTTCTGGTCGTTGGGTTCCTTGGTTACATGAGCACAAGGGGCGGCAAAACGGAGACCGCGGCGTCCGGCAGCAGCGCTAACAAGACTCTATCGCTTGACAGCGGGATTCTCAAAAAGAGCGAGTATTTCGAAGACCAGAAGCAGATTGCGGACCTAAAAAATGAAGTCGACGACCTGAAAAAGCTCAAGGAGCAAAAGGAACAGGCGGGGATAGCCAATGGCGTGAATAGTTTCGGCGCTGTGGGCAAGAAACCTGCCCATATCCAGCCGCCAATACCAAAATATTTTCCGCCTCTGCCGGAGACGCCGGGTTCTTCCAACTATCCTCCGGGCTATCCTCCGTCGCCAGAGAAGGAGCTTAAAAATATAAAACCGGCTCCGCAGGTAATTGGCGGCATAGAGGTGGTCTCCGGTCCTCCGGAAAAGGAGCTGTCGGAGGAAAAACCCGTAGACGCTAAAAAAAAGCCCAGTGTCTATCTTCCACCTTCTTTTATGGAGGCGACCCTTCTTTCCGGCCTGGATGCGCCGACCGCTGAAGGGGCGAAAGGCGAGCCGGTGCCGGTGTTACTCAGGGTTAAGGACCTGGCGGTTCTTCCAAACAGGATTAAGGCGAACCTCAGGGGCTGCTTCGTGATTGCCGAGGGATACGGAAGCCTGGCCGATGAAAGGGCGCATCTGAGGCTTGTGACCCTTTCCTGCATCGCTAAAAACGGCAGCGCCGTCATAGACCAGAAAGTGAAGGGGTTTGTAGTTGATGAGGACGGAAAGATAGGGCTCCGTGGCAGGGTCGTTTCCAAGATGGGCTCCGCGCTCGCCAGGAGCATGATTGCGGGGTTTTTCGGAGGTCTGGGACAGGCAACCCAGGCGGCGACCATGACCACTAGCATTAGCGCGCTTGGGACTACCCAAAGCATACAGCCGTCAAAGATACTTGAGGCTGGCGCCGGCAGCGGCATCGCCCAGGGCGCCTCAGAGCTTCAAAAATTCTATCTGTCATTGGCCAAGCAGAGCATGCCCGTTGTAGAGGTTGGCGCAACGAAGAACGTGACCCTAGTTATAAGCGAGGGCGTGAGCCTTCAGATTAAGAATTTCTGTAACCAGATGGGAGACGATCAATGCAAAAATTAATCTTCCCTTTTATTTTCATGCTTGCGCTTTCCGGCTGCGCCGGGGTCATGAACCCCTACAGCTCATCCTTCCAGTGCCCGAAGATGGAAAACGGCAAGTGCGTATCCGTCCGGACTGCTTATAACGAAAGCACGGAAGAAAAGGACTATCATGACCTTTGGGCTGAAGGCAGGTCCGGCAAGAAAGAGAAAGAACCCCTTGGGCCTTCGGATGCGGACCTTTACCAGAGCGCCCTTTACGGCAGGCTAAACGGGCTTCTTCAAAGCCCCAGGTCTCCGATGGTCGTCCCGCCCCAGGTGATGAGGGTCCTCATCCTTCCGTACACGGGGGCTGACAATGACCTCTATATGTATCGCTACGTATACATGTTCCTGGACGGGCCAAGGTGGCTCCTTAAAAACGCTATCTCCCAAGAGGCTGTGCGGTGAGCCTTTCAGATTTCTTTTTTGGCAAAAACGGCGGCTTGACGCTCAAGGAGCTCGATTCGATGACCGCAAGGAGCAGGTTTTCGGACTATCTTCCCTGGCTGGCCTACGACAGGGACAAAAGAATCTATTTGAATACCGACAACACCCTTGGCTTCATCTGGGAGTGCAGCCCTGTTGCATTTGCCGGCCCTGGAGCGGCATCCACCCTGGAGGGCCTTATGAGGATCGGGTTTCCCGAAAATTCGGTCCTGCAGTTCATACTTTATGCCGATAGTTTTGTGGAGCCGATACTCGATCGCTACGTGTCCTTAAAGACGAAAGAAAATCCGGTCGTAAAGAGGGCCGTGGCAAGCTATGCCTCGTTTCTAGCTAAGCGGGCCCAGAGCAATGGCGGGATTCCATTAAGAAATTTCAGGCTCTTAGTTTCTGTGAAGGTATCAATCGGCTCCGGCCTTAACCTCGATGACACCCAGGCCGCAATAGCCGAAATTCTTAAAGGCGCTGGACTTGCGCCCAGGCCACTTGGGTCTGAGGGACTTCTCGATCTCATGAGGAGGCTTTTTAACGATCACGCCGGCCCGGCTAATGACCGCTATGATGAAAACGTTCCGCTCCGGAAACAGGTGATTTTCTCGGAAACCGATATCGAAAAGCGCCTCTCATTCTTGAAAGTGGGGGGAAAATATTTCAGGTGCATAACGCCCAAATCTTTTCCGAGCGAGGTGGACCTGCTTTTGGCAAACGGCATCATCGGGGGATACGAGGGCATGGTGTCGGACGTGGACCAGTTCGAGACCCCTTTTCTCTACTGCCTGAATATCGTTTTCCAGAACCTGAAGGCGAAGATCCACGCCAAGTGCAACCTCGTTTTGCAGCAGCAGGCGGCAGGGAGCTTCGCGCCCTCGCTCAAGCGTAAGCAGTCCGAATATCTCTGGGCCGTGGACGAGGTGGAGAAGGGAACGAGATTTGTGAGGATCATACCGGAGGTCTGGGTCTGGGGCAAAAGAGAGAAGGAGGCCACGGACTCAGTCGTTAAGGCAAGACGGATCTGGGAGTCCCGGGGATTTGTCATGCAGGAGGACAAGGGCATACTGCCCATTCTTTTTATCTCCGCGCTTCCATTCGGGCTTTATGCCGTGGGCAGGAACATAGATAACCTCGAAAGAGATTTTATCGTTCCTGCGGACACGGCATCGGTTCTTCTTCCCATCCAGGCTGATTTCAGCGGCTCCGGTCAGCCAGCTCTTCTTTTTACCGGCAGAAAGGGCCAGATTTCAAGTCTCGATGTCTTCGGCAGCTTCTCTAACGGCCATAACATTTACATAGCCGCCATGACCAGGAGCGGGAAGTCCTTCCTGGTCAATTATCTCGCCTTCAACTATTACGCCATGAATTACAAGGTGAGGATCATCGACATAGGCGGCTCCTATAAAAAGATGGCGAGGATGTTCGGCGGCCGGTTCCTGGAGTTCACGAGCGATTCCGGCATCTGTCTGAACCCCTTTTCGAGTGTCACGGACATCAATGCCGAATCGGCGGTCATCTCCTCGATAATCACCCAGATGGTCTACTCGGCGACGGACAAGGTGCCCCATGATTCAGCCGAGACGATAATGACCCTGATAAAGGCGGCCGTTAAATGGGCCTACGGGGTCGAGGGGACCAATGCCTGCATAGACACCGTCTACACGTACTTAAACGAATTTCCCAAGCACGCCTCCGATTACGATTTCGACTGCCCGGATAAAGAGAAATGCGCCGAGAATTTCAAGGTCCTTGCCCAGACCCTGGCATTCAATCTCTCGGAATTCACCTCGGGGCATACATACGGGAAGTGGTTCAACGGAAAGGCCACTTTCGACATATCGAGAGACGAGTTCGTGGTTCTGGAGCTGGAGCATCTAAAGCCGCAGAAGGACCTTTTCAAAGTGGTGACTCTCCAGGTGATAAACGCGGTCACTCAGGACCTCTACCTAGGGGACCGGTCTAGACCAAGTTTCATCATCTTCGACGAGGCATGGCAGTTCCTGACCGCAGAAGGAACTATGAACGAGGTCATCGAGGAGGGCTACAGGAGGGCGGCCAAGTATAACGGCAGCTTCTCCATCATCACCCAGTCGATCCTGGACCTGAAGGGGTTTGGCAAGGTTGGTGAGGTCATAAACGCGAATTCGGCCTTCAAGTTCTTCCTTGAGTCCGGGGATTTCGAGAAGGCCCTGACAGAAAAGCTCATAGACTACGACCCCTTCATGATGAGGATATTAAAGACGCTTAAAAGCAACCGACCCAAATACTCTGAGATTTTCATGCACACGACTGCCGGGACGGGCGTGGCCAGGCTCATGGTGGACCCCTATTCCTACTACGTCTATACGTCGGACGCAAGGGAGATCGTGGAGATAGAGGGGCTGGTAAAAAATGGTATGTCCTACGAGGACGCAATTTCGGAGATGGCGAAAAGAAGGGAAGAATGGTAAAAGCCAAGCTCATAGCGTTCATGGTCTTTTTATCCATGGCAGCCGTTACCTTGCCTGCCAGTCGGCAGGCCTTTGGCGATCCGCTGACGGACGCAAAGAACGCGGCGGGAAGCCTCGCGGGTTCCGCCTCGGGAAGCTATGGCTCCCGGGCTGGCTTACAGCAAAACATCTCGAACCCCATTACAAGCAGCAATACCCTCATGACCACGCTTGATAAGTCGAAATCCTTTAACGCCCAGCTTACCTGCCCCTCCTCAAACGCGTTTCTTTCGGTCTTCGTGCAGCCCGCTTCTACCGGGGACCTGCAGACCCTGATAGTAAGCGAGGACCTGGACATGGACGGCAAGCCGGATTGCAGCTATCAGCTTCCGGTGCGGATCTCCGGAGTATGCGCAAACGGCTTTATCTCCTGCGATGCAGGGACCTGGAATAATTGCTCCTACTATCAGTGGACGGCCTACTCTACCGGCAAGGTTCAGGCAGCCAAAGCGCAGATAACCGATCTCGGGGGATGCTATTGCATCAACAGTTCCTGCGGGAGCAACCTGGTCTGGAACAACCTGGGTATAGTACTGAAGGACCTTGGGGGCGGAATAGCCGGGGCCCTTCAGGCTACCAATCCCCAGCTTTCAGTTTCGAACGTGGGCACGGACGGTCCTACGATATCCTATTACGGCCAACATTCGGGTAGCTGTAGCAGCGCAGGCGGTGGGACTGGCACGAGCAATCCCGAGCAGTATTATTCAAATCCATACAGCATGCGGGGCGCCGCCCAAAACCTGGCGCAAACGCAGGTAGCCAGCCCCAACAGCTATTACAACGAGCTGAAAGCGGCGCAAACCTTATCGGTTGGAAGCGCGCAGTTGCAGCAATGCTCGATATCCACAGTGCTTCAATGCGCAAACAGTTCGCCCGGGTACACCGACAACATAAACGACGGCTGCCAAAGCCTTGAAGCAAACACTAATTGCCGGCTCAGAGACGAAACAGTCGATGGGGTCCAGACCTGGCTTAATTTTACCTCCACGGGACTAAAGCCCCTTGCTCTGGCCTGCGATTCGGTAACGATCCAGTATATCTCTCTATGCCCGGGGCTTACAGGCTCTGTGAATTTC